>JAJYGB010000239.1 GCA_021785235.1 Bacteroidota bacterium | reverse complement strand
GGAAGATATTCCGGATCCGGAAGCCGGAATCGTCTGCAATAATGCCACCCGGAGCCCTACATACGGCGAGACGACTTTGCGCACAAGATAGTATCTCGGCACTACCCCGACGTGCAGATCTGCTCCCGATCCTTCCTCCCACGCCAGACCGAACGCGGGCGAGATCGAGACATTGTTCGAAACCCAGACCGGGACCAGTATATCGACCTGGCTGCTTTGAAAGGAAGCCGTCAGCCCGACGGTCTGACTGCTATCGGCATTCTCTTTCGCAAAGGCACTGCCGACAAACATGAGTTGCATTGTAAGAGCGCAGACAACCAGGTAGATACTCTTCATTACTTTTCCTTTCGGTATCGTTATGCGAAACGAACTATTCAGCGAGAAACTCTCGAAGACTTGCAGGTATATCGGACGGCTGCCTCGCTATCAGGATGTCATGGAACGCTGTTGCGCCGCCGGCGCGGAAGTACACTCTGTAGAACCCATGCGCCAGGCTGTCCGACCAGATATAGTTGTGAACACCTGCAGGTATGATCTGATTATGAAGGAGGACCTCAACGGTACTTCGTTGCGGAGCGATGGTGGTGGCGCCCGCTGCCGTTGCTATGCTCGAAGGGTTGTCGCCGGCCCATTCCGCTTTCACGATCCACAGGTCTACGGAAGAATTCCGTGAGAGAGAAAAGGGGATGACTATCGCTCCCGGCGCCGGATTGGGAAATGGATTGAAGAATGCAGTGACGGTGGGGATTTGCTGAACCGAATCGGTACCGGCGAGACTTCCCTTACTCGCGTCGAACGGGAATCCTCCGCCCGATGTGGAAGCATCTTCGGGACTCCCCCATTCCGCGATCGCGCCCGGGCCGGTAGAGGCGGTAATCCATAATCCGGTGACGACAGGCGTAGTCAGCGTCGGCGCGACAAGTGAATCGCCCGATTGGGAGGAATCGCAGCCTATTGAAATAAACGGCAGGATTATCAGGACGGAGATTAGAGTCCGATCAATACGTACCCTCCTGCTACCTGACTTCCAGGATTTGCCGATTAGTGCGACGATATCTCGTCCAACATTTCGCATAGGATTGAATATACTCTTTCCAGTTCTTCGTTTGTAATGCAATACGGCGGGATCAGATACATCACGTTTCCGAGCGGCCTTATGATGATTCTTCTTCCCACGCAGTAGTCGTTCATCCAGTCTCTCAGCTCGTTGAGGTAGCTCGTCTCTTCTTCGTTGACCACGTCGAAAGCGACGATCGTCCCGATCTGTCTCGCATTTCTCACGCGCGGATAAGCGGTAATCCTCGAAAGAAAATGCCGGTGCTGCACTTCGATCCCGAGTATATTCTTCCACGTTTCGTCCTTCTCGAACAGATCGAGGCTCGCGAGCGCGGCCGCGCACGCCACCGGATTCCCGGTGTACGAGTGTCCGTGGAAAAAGCTCTTTCGCTTGTCATCGGAAAGGAAGCCGTCGAAGATTTCTCCAGTGCACGAAGTCGCACCGAGCGCCATCGTACCACCGGTGAGTCCTTTGGACATGCAGATGATGTCGGGTTTGTTCGAAAGATAGTCGGAAGCGAAAAATCTGCCGGTCCTTCCGAACCCTGTGAGCACCTCGTCAGCGATTGTCGGAATCCCTTTCTCGCGACAGATGCCTATCATCTTATCGAGGGGATCGGCGCCGTACATTATCATCCCGCCCGCCCCCTGGAGGAGCGGTTCGAATATGAAGGCGGCGGCATCGTCGCGCCCGACGGCTCCGGCAAGCTGCGCGATAGCTTCCTCTTCCTTCCCTTCAACGGGCGCGTCCACGCGGACAACGTCGAACAACAGATCCCAGAACGGCTCGGTGAACAGGTCACGGACGCTCGCGGACATCGCGCCAAAGGTATCACCATGGTAAGAATTACTAAGTACGATTAACTTCTGTCTTTTTTGGCCGCGGTTGTGCCAATACTGGAGAGCCATCTTCAAACCGACTTCGACGGCAGTGGAACCGTTATCGGAATAGAATATCCTCGATTGGTTCGCCGGCAAGACTTTCAGCAAGCGTTCGGCAAGCTCAACAGCGGGCTCATGAGTGAACCCGGCGAAGATTACGTGTTCCAGTTTCTTAAGCTGCGCGGCGACTTTCTCGGCGATGTACGGATGCGCGTGTCCATGGGTATTCACCCACCACGACGCGATCGCGTCGATGTATTCGTTCCCGTCTTCATCGTAAAGTCTCGCCCCTTCCCCGCGAACTATCGCGACAGGCAGACCGGAAGTCTGCATCTGCGTGTAGGGGTGCCATATAACTTTGCCGTCTCGCTCCGAAAGATTCATCAGGCGAATTCTTTCCTGAACAATTGAGCGTAGCTCCTAACGACATCGCGGTCAAGTTGGCTTTCTTCATCAATATATCCGAGCGCCTTGATGCCTGAGTAACGGAGTATGAAGTCCACGGATGTCTGAACTGGCTTCCCGTTGAAGAATACGCCTACTATTCTTATTCCCTTTCTCTTCATCGCGTCGATTGTGAGAAGTGTATGGTTGATGCTTCCGAGGTAATGCTTCGAGACGATTACGGCTTCAGCGTCAAGGCTCATTATCAGGTCCATAACCACTTTAGAATCGTTCACCGGCGACATTACGCCACCCGCGCCTTCGATGATGAGGTCTCTCTCGCCGGATGATGGCAGAGACTTCCGGATCGCTTCCATATCGATGGTCACTCCGTCTGCCGCCGCGGCCGCGTGGGCCGAGAGGGGCTGCGTAAGCCTGTACGCCTCGGGATGCAGCACAGATTTCGAATTTGAGATTAGACTCCTGACAGTGTCGGTATCGCTGCTGTCAAGGTTGCCTGCCTGGATCGGCTTCCAATAGTCGGCCTGCAAAGCTTCCGTCAGGATGGCGGAGACAATCGTCTTTCCAATGTTCGTGTCGATTCCGGTGACGAATATTCGCTTCATTGGCTTAATGCCCCCAATTTTTTTGTTAGATCTTCTATTTCGATTTCGGTGTTGAACGCATGGATACATATTCTGAGACGCTCCGCTCCGCTTGGGACCGTCGGATGCATGATCGCCCGGACGTCGAATCCTGATTTTTGTATCCCCTTAGCGATCGATTTCACTTTTGAATTGCCCGGTATTACGACACATTGAATGGCGCTTTCGCTCGGTATCATTGCCCTGGTCATCTCGGATCCGATTCGCTCTTTGAAGAACATGACGTTTCCTTTCACTCGCTCCGTGGGTTTGTGATCGGACGCCAGGAGCTCATACGAGCAGCGGATCGCGGCGAGGCTGTTGAAAGGAAGCGCGGTCGTGTAAATGAAAGGTCTCGCAAAGTTTATGAGATACGATCGAAGAGTATTCGAACCAAGTACTATGGCTCCGTGGGTACCCAATGCCTTGCCAAATGTGTGAACCCTGGCGAGGACTTCGTTTTCCAGCCCGAGTTCCACCACCTTCCCCTCTCCATTCTTGCCGAAGACACCCGTCGCGTGCGCTTCGTCTACGATCAGCCCCGCTCCATATTTCAAGCAGACTTCCGACATCTGCGCGAGCGGAGCGCAGTCGCCGTCCATGGAGTAGACAGATTCCACAGCTACGAATATATTTTTTGCATCACCCGCCGCCGAACTTTCCGAGCGCTGCGACTTCAGCCTTCGCTCAAGGTCCTCAATATCGTTATGCCCGAATGAAAAGGCGCGCGCGTTGCTGAGCCGGACGCCGTCTCGGATCGACGCGTGAACCAGCTGGTCGTATAAGATGATATCGGTCCGCTGTGGGATGGAAGAGAAGAGCCCGGTATTCGCATCGTAGCCGGAATTAAAGATCAAGCCGCTTTCGGCATGATGAAAGTCGGCGATGAATTTTTCGAGTTTTTCGCAGTACTCACTGTTACCGGAGATAAGACGGGAGCCGGTGGAACCGATCAAGGAATCGGCGTGACGCGCCGCCTCATCGCGGATCTTTTTCCGAAGAATTTCCGAGCGAGAGAACCCGAGGTAATCATTGGAACAAAAATCGACGAGTCCGTCCGTTACGGTCAGGCTGCGCAGTGAATCCTGAGATTCCCTTTCTTCGAGCGCTCGGCGAAGTCTAATCTCAGCTTCAAGCATCATTACCAGCTAGTTATCCGAGGGATGAAAAGAATCCGCGACTTCCTCCTTGAAAGCCTTCCTCGGTCTCAATCCCAGTTCTTCGAACAGCTCCTTGTCTTCATTGACCGGAGGGTTCGGTGTGGTAAGGAGTTTGTCTCCCGCGAAAATCGAATTAGCTCCCGCTAGGAAGCAAAACGCCTGCGCTTCCCTGGAAAGCTGGAGCCTTCCGGCGGAGAGTCTGACCATAGATTTCGGCATCAATATCCTGGCAGTCGCGATCATGCGGGCAAATTCAAACGGATCAACCGGCGGCCTGTTTTCCAGCGGCGTGCCCGCTACCGGCACGAGAGCATTTATTGGCACAGACTCGGGGTGTGGAGCGAGATTCGCGAGCGTCATCAGCATGCCGATCCTGTCGTCGTCCGATTCTCCCATCCCGATTATGCCGCCGCTGCAAACGGTGATGTCTGCCTTCCTCGTGTTCTTGATGGTATCAAGGCGATCCCTGTAAGTTCGGGTAGTGATGATGCTCTTGTAGTACCCTTCGGATGTGTCGACGTTGTGGTTGTATGCGTAAAGACCGGCTTCCTTGAGTTTCTTCGCCTGCTCTTCGTTAAGCAACCCAAGCGTCGCGCAAACCTCCAGGCCGAGGTCGTTGACGGCGCTGACGATCTTCAGCACGCGGTCGAAATCCTTGTTGTCACGAACCTCGCGCCACGCCGCGCCCATGCAGAACCTGGTAGCGCCCGCGTCTTTCGCGAGGGCCGCCTTTTCGAGGACGTCGTCGAATGCCAGCAGCGGCTCCACTTCCACGCCGGTGTCGTAGCGCGCCGACTGCGGGCAGTAGCCGCAATCCTCCGAGCAGCCTCC
>JAJYGB010000314.1 GCA_021785235.1 Bacteroidota bacterium | reverse complement strand
TGACGTGACTACCCGTAAACGGAATCGGTTTGCCGTCCTCCTCCAGGAAATTCGACAAGACAACTTTCTTCGGCCTCCTCGGGAGTGTCAGGTCAGCCCTGCTGTCTTTGCCGGATGCATCGTACCATTCCATGATCCAGGCCTTCGAATTTTCCGCCTGCTTGGTGATTGTCAGGACGAGGTTCGACGGGGAGAGACTGAAGAAGGAATGAGTCCAGGGAAGAACACCCCCGTGGCGCGTGCCGATCTCAGCGAGCAGAGGATAATTGAAATCATATCCCTGCCGGACGGTGCCGCCGGATTTCCAGGTACCATCGTGCGAGTAGATCGAGTAGTCGATGTGATGTTCCCCGCGGTCGGCGGTCGGATCAGGCCACAGCGGCGAACGGAGCAGTGAGAGGCGCATCATACTTCCTTTTATGTCGTAGCCGTACTTCGAATCGTTAATCAGGCTCACACCGAAGCCCGGACGGGCATTCTCATCGGACATGTCCGCCCATCTCTCGGCAGGCACTTCCCATTTCGCTCTTTCCCAGCTGTTCGTCGGAATCGTGGCACGGACGATCGTACCGTATGGAATTTCGTAAGTCGCCAGGGAATCCTGCACGTTGACCGGGAATGCGACTTTCAGCATCGTATGAGTTTCCCACCAGTCGACGTCAGTCCTGAAATCGACTCTATCGATACCGTTATAAAGAATGATATCCTGTTTGAAGAAAGACGTGGGGAAATTGTCCGTCGGGAAACCACCGATGTCCCCGGGCTTCCTGAGATCACGGTAGACTCGCAGGACGACTCTTACGGGTCCCCTTTCGACAACTTCGATCTTCCTGAATGTCGTCGGGTACTCGACGCCGGTCAGACCTATGTTCCACGCGTCCCACTGTTTCGGTTTGTCTTCAAGGGCCTGAAGCCTGTTTCCGTATCCAGTGAGTACTTCTTTGCCGTTCTTCCTGTCGAAAATGCTTTTTACCCAGCCCGAATCGGGATCCACGGTCACTCTGTAAAACTGATTTTCCAGAGTGGTATCGTTTACCAGAAGGTCGGCGGATTTCACGCTGGATTTGCCGGGCCTGAGGTCATACACCTTGTAACCCAGCGATGGTACACCGGAAGCTACAAAAAGGATCTCTCGGGAAAGGACTCCTTTATTCACGATCTGCGACCGGATTTCTCTGCCGTCCATGCCGTAGACCGAATATTCCGTCCGGCTTCCATCGGGGAGTCTCACTTTCACGATATCCGTGCGATCCCACGACAGCGGATTGAACACGATGATGGGCTGCCCTTTCACCGCAGACGTATTTATGCGTCCCTCGATCTTGGTCAGGCTTTCCGTGAGCTGGTTATCGCCGAGCTCTCTTGCAATCTTGTATCTCTTCGCCGCGTCGATATAGTTTTCCCGGATGCCGGAGCCCGGGAGTATATCGTGGAACTGGTTGAACATGACTTCCCGCCAGGCCTTCTCGATGGTTGCGTTGTCATACGGCCTGCCGTACATGGTGGCGACCGTCGAGAACTTTTCGGCGTCGGTCAGGAGCACTTCGGATCGCCTGTTGGCTTTCTTTGTTTTCGACTGGGTAGTAAACGTGCCGCGATGATATTCGAGGTAGAGCTCGCTGTCCCAGACCGGGAGTTTCGTGAGGTCCTGGCTCTTAAGCCAATGGATATAGTTGGAGACCGTCCCGAATTCTACTTTCGGATATATATCGAGCGTTTTAAGATGATCGATCCTTTTCATCATCTCGAGCGACGGGCCGCCGCCGTGGTCGCCGACACCGAAGAGTACCATCATCTTCGTGAAGCCGGTGTTAGCCTCGAATTGTCTCATCCAATCGGTAAGTTCGAAGGGATTTGTCACCTGATTGACGTAGTCGAAGGGGAAATAGCTCAATATCTTCGAGCCGTCGGCGGACGCCCACCAGAATACCCGGTAAGGAAAAACATTCGTGTCATTCCAGCCGATCTTCTGAGTGATAAAAGCGTCTATCCCCGCATTTATATAAAACTCCGGCATGTTCCACGTGTACCCGAAAGAATCGGGGTTCCAGCCGATCTTCGCTTCGACTCCGAGGTTCTTCTTGAAATAGTTCTGAGAATAGAGAAGCTGGTGCATCCACGATTCTCCGCTGGGCATGTTGCAGTCCGGCTCGATCCACATCCCCCCGACCACTTCCCATCTTCCGTCCCTGACGCGCCGTTTGATGCCGTCGAAGACCGCCGGGTCGTATTTCTCCATCCAGTTGTAATAAGCAGCCGCACTCTGTGCATAAGTCATATCGGGCCGAACGTCCATCATATGCAGAACGGAGCCGAAAGTATTTTCGCAGACCTTGATCGTCTCGATGTATCGCCACAGCCAAGCGGCATCGATGTGTGCGTTGGATACGAAATAGAGCGAGTATTGTTTTACAAAATCACTTATCGGTTTCATCAGCGGCCGCACAAGGTCCACCGAAGACATGAATTTATTGATCTCTCCCTTGCAGAGCGCGTCGACGTCTATTCTCGTCGCAAGACTCTGAAGCAGATGATTGAGATCCGCCTTCTCTCCGCTGTTCATGTGTGACTTATCTATGTGGGGATCGACCTTGACGTGGGAATTTGTCTGGTAAGTATCGAAGCTCAGTATCTTTTGTCCGACCCGGAAACTGAGCGCCAGGTCGCGCAGCGTATCGGGCAACGAGCTGAATGCATCGCTCCTCAGCTCGGCACCAAGCAGATGAAGATTCGCGCCGCCGTTCACGGCCTTGATCGCAACAACGAATTTCATTCCCGGCTTCGCATCATCCGTCAGAATAAATTCCTTGTCGAACGGGAAATACCCTTCGTCCCTGCCGTTGATCCACATATACCCGTAGTTATCGAGAGTGACATGCAGGCCGATCTTTCCACGCACAGGCTTCCCCAGAATGCTGTCGGGCAATACGATGACTCTCCTTATCCAGCAAGAGTCGACGTCTATTTCGTCGCCGATACGGACGTTGTCCCACTTAGAATCGTCGAACGCGGGCGATGTCGGATCGCCCTGAAAAACCGCAGTGCTGAGATCGGGACTGGACTTCCAATCGTTCACCGAGGTACTGGCAGCGACGGAGTCAAGGATTGCCGCCAATCTGTCCACATTCGAGGCTCCACCTGATTGAGCGGCCGCTACGACGAGGGGAATGAAAAGCGAAAGGATAAGCGTAAGATGGGAGAAGATCTTCATGTCCAGCTCCATTTTTGACTGTAAGCCGCGGGAAATTACTGGTTCTTGCAGAGCGGTCCTCCCTTACGAAGCCGAAAGAAGAGGCATTGATTAATTGCCGGGCGCAAGCCATAACGGCTGATAAATTTCGTTGTTTTTGATTTAGAAGTCAATCTCAACCGATTATCCGGATTGACTGCGACGCATCTCAAAGGTGAGTCGCAGTTTCACATTAGAGCTGGATTTCATAAATTAACGGCGGACAATATGCCAGCCCAACCAGGGATCAACAGGAGGCCATCTTGAAAATCTTAGCGCCGGCTAAAATCAATATTGGGCTTCGAATCATCCGGAAGCGTTCCGACAACTACCATGATATAGAAACGTTCTTCTATCCCATCCATCTGGCGGATGAGCTTGAGATTGTCAGGGCAAATAAACACGAATTCTTTTCGAACGTCCATCTGGAAGCCGATGCTAACCTCTGTTTGAGAGCTCTCCACTTTTTTTGCGAACGAACAGGAATCAACGCGGAAGTCAGGATGCATCTGAAGAAGAACATACCGATCGGCTCGGGACTCGGCGGTGGAAGCTCCGACGCCGCTGCAGTTCTTCTCGCTCTCCAGGACATATACGGAAATCCGCTGAGCGACATCGAACTCTTCGATATTGCAACAGAACTCGGAGCCGACGTCTCATTCTTCCTGAAGAAAGTCCCGGCGTATGCGACAGGAAAGGGCGAGATAATCGAGCCGGTAAAATACCGCGTCGATAGATTTATTCTCACAGTCACGCCGAACATTTCCGTATCAACCGCACTCGCATATTCGCTTGTGACTCCTTCCGGCGAACAGGCGAAGCCCCTCCGCGACATACTGCGCGATCTGCGCAACAACTTTACGAAGTACAGAGGGTCGGTCTTGAACGACTTCGAGCCGCCGGTGTTCGAGAAATTCCCCGCAATCGGTCAGATCAAAGCCGGGATGCTCGCAGCAGGAGCCGAGTATTCACTTATGTCCGGAAGCGGCAGCAGTGTTTTCGGCTTTTTCAGGAGCGAGTCCGACGCCCGGGAGGCTCTCACTTCACTTCAATCCGGATTCTCACTCACCAGCGCCGATATAACCCCTCCCGCAAGCTTGTAACCCCCTTATTTCCTTAACATAACCGCAACATTCCGAAAACAACATGTTAATATTCCACTCATAACTTGTTGCGTGAAAATAAGCGACGCAGTCATAATCAGTACAGAGAAGCCGGTTTACAGGATTGCCCATATCTCGGATACGCATATCAGCCCTGAGTTCAACAGGTACAACATTATAAAGCTGAAACATCTTCTCGCGCATATTGTCGAAGAAGGCTTCGATCATATTGCAATCACCGGAGACATCACGGGGCACGGCGAAGAGAGCGGTTACAGGTCTGTCAGGAGATTACTGAAGTACTTCGATCTCCTGGACTACGAAAAGCTCACCGTTACCGTCGGGAACCACGACATATTCGGCGGCGTGCACAGAGCGGAAGACCTTTTTACATTCGGCAAGCGCTGTCGGACAATCGATTACGCCGGTAAACTCAGGATGTTCGAGCGAATCTTCAGGGAAACTTTCCCGAAAAAAGTGTACAGTGAAGAAAGCCTGTTCCCCTTCGTGAAGATCGTCGGCCCGGTCGTGATGATCGGTCTAAATTCGATCAGGGAGTACCATCCTCTGCTCAACCCGGTCGGTTCCAACGGACGTGTGTCCGAAGTCCAGCTTGAAGAGGCGAAA
>JAJYGB010000208.1 GCA_021785235.1 Bacteroidota bacterium | reverse complement strand
TCTCAGGTCGAAGTCGTATGACATCGATCTTCTTTCCATTCCTGATCCTCGAGTAGACGTCAGCGGTGATGAAGATGAGCGGCCATCCGACGCCCATAAGGAGCCGGTTGGAACCGGTAAAATTCGCCATCATTAGGTCAATGTCTTTGCGCCAGGCGATTACGGCCTCGACCATGAATTCGGGGACGACCTGCAACAAAGCCACGATAGCTACGGCAAGCCCCTGGCTTATACTGAACTCAGCCGCTTCCGCCGCCCAGCTAATAATCAGTGCTGACACTATAACCGCACTGAAGCATAGAAACGCCACCAGGCCGGCGTTGTCGCTCGGGAAGGCGTGCAGCCATATAGAGGCAAGAACACTGTAGAGCGACATGAAGACGAAATAGTAAGTATACCGCGACTTGGTCACGAAATATGGTCCATTCCGAAATGAGGGATCTTAACCTCGGACATATCGTGGTACCCCGGCTGCGAGTCCAGCAGGCTTCGAACCTGATTAAGCACCATTCCAACCGACGCGACATCGCCCATGATCCCGTTGTTGATCACCACGCTTACGGGGGGATCTCCCTCTATGAAGACAGCGTCGTATTCTATCGAAGCGTCGATCCTCATGGTCAGCCTTAGGTTCAAAATTTCCTCTCCGCCCTTTTCCACGACAACCTCGTGCCTCACCCCGACCACGTGATTCATGGCCACGAAGACAGTGTCGCCGTGATAGTCGTGGTCCGCGACCACGGGTTGCAGCGTCGACTTTATGTTGTCGTACTTTATGTCGAGGTGATGGGTGACGAATTCGGCCGAATCCGTCAGGCCGATGGGCCCGAACCTGCCCGTCGCGGACCTCTCGAGAAATTCCTCCGGTGTCAAACCGACTCCGAGCTTTCTCTGCAGCGCGAGACGGCGCCGGCTCAGATTCACCATCCTCTCAGCCCTGATGTTGGAAATCGAAATGCACGGCGCGGAGAGCATCAGTATCAAGCTGTCCATTACGAAACCCGGGTTAATGCCGGTAGCGAGAAGCCTAACCCGCTTGCGCTTCGCGATCCCATCCAGTTTCCTGAATAGTTTCTGATCCCTGCGCCGGAGGAAGAACATCTCCTCCGCGGTCGTGATGACGTTGTAGCCGCACTCCATGAGCTTAGCTACCTGTTCCGCGGCTTCCGGAAGGAATGAGACGGCTGAATGGATAACCACATCCGCCTTCTTCCTCTTGAGGGCCGTTACGGAGTCCACTACCTGAAGGTTATAAATGCTTTTTGGCTCTATGAATTCTCCGATGTCTTTCCCAACCTTATCGGCTGCGATATCGACACAACCGACAAGCTCGAACCTGTCGCTATATCTCAGGAGAGCTTTCGCGATATTGACGCCAATCTGCCCAAGCCCAAACTGAATTACCTTAATTTTCCTGGTCATTATCCTGCATTCTTCTTTGAATCTCATGAACGAACATCTGAGTTATCACGGTGGGCCTGGTGATAGCCGCACCGACGACGACGGAGTATGCCCCAAGTTCAAATGCATGAGCCGCCTCGCCGGGAACAAGAATTCTTCCTTCTGCAATCACGGGGACGACGAGCGATTCAGCCAGGCGCTCGATCAGGTCGAAGTCGACACCCTCCCGTGCCTTCTGCAAAGTAGTCGGGGTGTAGCCGGATAACGTGGTGGAAACAAGGTCTGCGCCCAGCTCCGCTGCTTGCACTCCCTCTTCAAACGTGGAGACATCGGCAAGTAAAAGAGTGCCCGGGTGGTCCACTCTCACGCGCTTGAGGAACTCAAATCCCGTGAGCCCGTTCGGCCGTATCCGTTCGGTGGCGTCCAGGGCGACCATGTCGGCACCGGCCTCTATTATCTCGTCTATCTCTTTGAAATCCGGCGTTATCAGCACGGAGCCGTCCGGGTAGGACGACTGAATCAACCCGATGAGTGGAAGCTGCACCTTCGACCTGGCAGCCTTGATATTTTCCTTTCCTTCGGTCCGTATACCTGCTGCACCGCCCATCTGCGCAGATAGGGCAAAAAGCGAGACGTATTCCGGATTGTTGAAAGGATCGTTCGCATCAAATTGGCACGATACTATCAGCCCGTTCTTTACGTTGGCTATTGAGTTCAAATATTCCATTTTACCTTCCAGCTTCGGTTTATTTCAACAAAAAGTTGGATTTACCTATTCAGCAGTATTTGCTTCGCGATTTCTACAGCGGCGGCAAAGATTCCTGTGAAGACAACCGCCAGCCCTATCGCCCAGAGTCTGACTCCAAACAGCACCTTTGTCAGCCTTCGTACCATGACGAACGCCGCCACAAGAGATACTAAATCCAGCAACGCCAGGAAATAGAAAGAGACCGGGTTTATGACCTGAGGGGGCGGGTTGTTTGAAAAAAGATAGCTCCCGAATACGGCTACGTCCATCGGTATCAGAATTACTGTTCCCAGTGCTATCGGGTGCATCGCATATACGAGCCCCGAAATGTACCCCTTCAACGAGGCGCCCGTCCTGCTTACCCGGAATGCCGCATAACTCACCGAGCCAAAGATATAGATACTCGGAAGAAAAACTACGAGGCCGAGCGCGAGTCCCGTGCCCAGAAGGAGCGGAAACTGGAGGGAATAGATGTCCGCCGCCTTCACAATAAATAACGCGAAGAAGCTTAAGCCAATGCCCTCAAGCGCTGCCAGTAAGAGCGAGTAGTTCCTGTGCGTAGCCAGCACAATTTTCCTCAGCGTCGAATCTGGAAAACGCCACACATTATAAATCGTAGAATAAAGGTCGAGCGCCTTCACGCTGTCCTGGAGGATACTGCCGCACGATTTGCAGCGCGTCGCGAAATCGAGGTTGTCAGCGCTGCAAACCTGGCATTTGCTCAAGAACAAACCGCCTCCTCCCTTCTGCGATCCAAGGCCCTTAAACTCATCGCTTGGCCGAAGCGGCTTCCTTCACGACAGGTTCAAAGTGAGCGGTGAAATGCCTTAGATACGGTGGCTCATAAGTTATCCTGTAGCCGGGGATTTTGGCCCTTCGCTTGAAAACTTCGATGATTGCCTCGGCGGCGAAATCGATATGGCTTTGTGTGTATACTCGCCTGGGAATGGCAAGCCTGACAAGTTCCAGACTGGCTCCTTCAAACTTCCCGTCCTTCTCCCTCCCGAACATGACTGAGCCGATCTCGACGCTGCGTATCCCCGCCTCGAGATACATTTCGACAGCAATCGCCTGCCCGGGATATTGGTGTGGCGGTATGTCGGGGAGGAATCTCCTCGCATCAAGAAATACCGCATGCCCGCCTGTCGGGACCAGGACCGGAACTCCGGCCTTCTCAAGCTTGTCGCCGAAGTACTCGACGGACCTGACGCGGTACTTAAGATAATCCTCATCGAGTACCTCGATAAGTCCCTGCGCGATGGCCTCGAGGTCGCGGCCCGCGAGACCACCATATGTCGGGAATCCCTCGGTCATGATGAGGAGGCTTCGCGCCTTCTCGGCGACCACCTCGTCATTGAGGGCGAGGAAACCACCGATGTTGACGAGCGCGTCCTTCTTCGCGCTCATGGTACAGCCATCCGCATAACTGAACATCTCGTGCGCGATATCGCTGACACTCTTGTCCCGGTAACCCGGTTCGCGCTGTTTTATGAAGAACGCGTTTTCCGCAAAACGGCACGCATCGAGAAACAAGGGTATGCCGTATTTGTTGAGAAGCGCCCGCGTCTCCCGGATGTTCTTCATGCTCACCGGCTGGCCGCCGACAGAATTATTTGTAACGGTCAATATGCAGAGAGGAATGTTGGCGACGCCGGTCTTCTTGATGAGATCTTCGAGCTTATCCAAATCCATGTTTCCCTTGAAGTCTGACCGCGTGTCAGTCTTAAGCGCCGAGTCAACCGGCAGGTCCACGGCCGCGGCTCCGGAGAATTCCACGTTTGCCCGGGTCGTATCGAAGTGGGTGTTGCTGGGTATTACTTTCCCTGGCCCACCCATAACGGTGAAGAGTATTTTCTCGGCGGCCCTTCCCTGGTGAGTCGGGATGACGGTGTTAAGGCCAGTCAGATCCTTGACGACCTTCTCGAATTTGAAAAAGCTTCGCGATCCGGCGTAGGATTCATCGCCGTCCATCATCGCCGCCCACTGCCTGGAACTCATTGCGGCGGTGCCGGAGTCCGTCAAAAGATCGATGAGGACGTCGTCGGCCTTAATAAGGAAAAGATTGTAGAAGGCCTCCTTGATCGCCTTCTCACGGTACTCGCGTGTCGTGAAGTTGATCGGTTCAACGGACTTGATCTTAAAAGGTTCGATAATTGTGTTTGTCATCTCACGACTGTATAAGATCCGATCGAGTCCGGATAAACGTTGACAGATACGGTGAAGTTTTGATATCCTGTAGCCTGTAGCTGAAGCAGCTGGTCGTTCGCTGAAATGACTTTGAATTTGGCCAGGTCATTTGAATCGGGTTCAGAAATCGTCCTGAAGGTAAAACCCGTGAAAGATCCCGCTCCGCCTGCCATCGATGGAGGTTTTCTGTACCAGCCTTGCGCTGTGGCGGCGATATGGTTCATTTCATTTATCACTTCGTTAATATCGGTTTCCTGTTGGTGCGACTTGAAGTATACGACCGCGAGAGAGACTGCCACTGCTACAACTATTGCGACGAGGACTATCATCAGCAATTGTTGCGTTCCCATTCTAAGACTCCTGAATTAAAAATATACTGCGAAAGTCAGTCCCGCAGTTTGAAACCCGAGCATCATCTGGCTGACATCGGGGTTAGTCTTGCTGACGACAGAGAGGCCGAACTGGTACTCGGCGCTCAAACTTATATTCTGGTTGAAGAAGTATTCGACTCCCCCGATCGCGCCAATTCCAAAACTCGTCGCGCCGGTTTTAGTGGCCGTCGCGGTTCCTCCGGTGAAAACCGACGGTGTATATGTCTCCGAGGAAGTCGTGAAGTTTATCGCGCCACCAAGA
>JAJYGB010000409.1:3482-4973 GCA_021785235.1 Bacteroidota bacterium | reverse complement strand
CAGCAGAAGCGAAGCCTGCCACCCCCTCCGGCAGGCTTCGTGCTTTTTATTGGGGGCTTCAACGCGGATGTATGAAGTTCCCTCCTGGATTGAGCGGAACAACCCGCATGCTGTCGGATAGACCCGTCTTTGGGATTTTCTTGATCATTCCCGGATCGATCATCGGATTCACCGGGACAATTCTTGTGAAGAACTTCATGTTTCCAACCACCATTCTATCCGGTTCGATGCGCGGACGCGAGCGGATCACCCTTTGTATTTCCTGTCTATCAAGGTGGAAAGATGAATCCGGGACGAAAGCCGAGAGGCTGTCGCTGGATTTCGCCGCAAGGAGAGGCGAAGCCGACAGGAGAATCAGGAGTCCGATAATCTTCATAACGAAGCCTCCTTGATCGGAAAGAGATTGGGGGTTGCAGGCATCATCTGGATGAAGAGTCCGGTCTTACTCCCCCGATAATTCATCCAAGTGCGAAGTCAAATTCGGACGGGGCCGGCGGGGCTTCCAACTTACCTCGACGGTCCCAGTCACTGCAATGTCAGTCTACCTCTGTTTCTTCAGCGCCTTCGAGTGCGCCTTAACATACTCCTTAGCGTGCCTCACCATCTCGTTCAGATTGACCTTCATGCCTTCGGCATCCCGGAGAAAGAGCTGATATTCCTCTACTGCATCTCGATTCTCTTTCCTGCGTTCGTGGTACATTCCAAGATTGTATCGAGAGATCAGCTCACTGAGCCGAGCCGCTTTCATGGCTTCTGTTCCAGTCGCCGCTCCGGCTCCCGTGTTCTTAACTTCCGCAGAGCTGCCGGACTTATTCTCATTATGCGGGTTGAGCTTGAACGTGAATGGGATGACCACCCAGACCGCGACGGGATGCCCGTTCATGATCGCCGGTGTGAACCGGTATTTCATTGCCGCATCGATAGCAGGTTGCTTGAAAATTGTGACGGGAACCTCGACTCCGTGGTTCAAAACGAAAGCCGTTCCCCCCTTTCCTTTGACAAGTTGAGATGATGAATCCTTCGCATTCGCACTGAACCGCAGAACTATCGCTTGCCGGGGGATTCCGTTTTTACCAACCCAGACTTTCACTACCACATCCCCCTCGACATCAGCTTTTTGCGCGAGCTCCGGGTATTCTGGAACGGCCTGCTTTATTATCACGGGCTCCTTTTCGACAGGCACGAAATCCGGCGGCGGAGCCGAAGTGTCTGCAGGAACACTGTATTTGGGAAGCACATTAGGTCCGGGCTGAGCGGTCAACAGTGCGGCTGGGACCAGCAAGATCGTGAGAGCGACGATGACATTCCTTTTCGTTTTCATCTTATTGCTCCTTTTTCCTCGTGAAGCGAAACCGGATAAACTACCTGCGCCGGCATTCCGTAGACGACCTGGGCCGGTTCCGACTTCATTATCCTGTCTATCTCCGCGCGATGATCGGTTGCCTGCATCATGTAGCCGAACGCGAAGGAGAGGACGAGCAAAACCACTGC
>JAJYGB010000409.1:0-3472 GCA_021785235.1 Bacteroidota bacterium | reverse complement strand
GATACGAGATAAACGGGCAGCTTCAAACGATAGCTCAAAGGGTTTGCCCTCTTTTTCCTCTTCAAATCGCTGAGCACGGAGTCATCCAACTCCGGCGGAGGCGCTATCTTATCTTCCCCCGCTAACAATCGCAATTTTATCGCGGAAGAAAAGAAGCTCTTGCATCCTTCGCAGCCGTAAAGATGAGAGAGCACTTCATCCACATCGTCAAGGCTTTCTTCCCTGTCGAGGAAAGCGCTCAGCTTCTCCTGTACGTGATCGCAATTCATATCTTCAATCTCCGAATAACTTCCTGTAAACTTCCCCAGCTCGTTTCCTCGCCTTGAACAAATTCGATTTCACGGCGCTCACCGTCGTGTCGAGTGTCCGGGCAATTTCTTCATAACTCAAATCGTCCCATTCGCGAAGTATCAGGATTTCCCGGTAATCCGCAGCGAGGCTTTCAAGAACCCGGCCAATCATGGCCGACTCATCGTGAAGACCGGCGTCAGCGGAATTTGTTCCCGGAATTTGAACATCATTCTCAACTATACGTGAAAACTTCCCGTTGTCACGAATGATGTTGAGGCACCTGTTCCTCGCCGACCTGTACAGCCACACCTTCACCGGCATTTCGCCGTCAAAGCTCACCGGGCTTTCAAAGAACTTCATGAAAACATCCTGAACAACATCTTTCGCTTCGTCGCCGTCGTTGAGCATCCGGCGGCAGAAATTGTAGATGCCGGCCTTATGCTTGTTGTAGACCGCTTCGAATTCTCCGATCTTCTCAGGATCGCTCACTATTCCCCTCAATAAGTTTTGGCTCGAATCATCGTCGTAGGTCCATCGGTTCCGGCACTCAATCACCGTCACACCGGCGACTCTTACATAACCCGCGAGCAGGAAAAAAGTTGCCATGAAACTTTTGAAATTGAACCATGAATGTCAACTTCCGACGGCCCAACCTAAACTCAGAGAAGATACAGAAACATGGGAAATCTTTTCTCTGTGCATCTCTTTCCCTTCTCTGTGGATCCCGGTGTAATATTATCGCCTCAAGCCAAGATTATTACATGGGAGGGACACGAGAAGGTCCACACAGAGGATTAATTCTCTGTACCTCGGTAATTTGGCTTTGACGCGAACCGGATTGTGTCGAATCATTGTCTTTGACGTGGCGCCCGAATAAATTTGGAAAAAGGCAGGACCGAACTTGAAGACCCAGAAGACAAAATCCGCCGACAAAACTTCAATTCATGAACTCACGCCGGACGAGCTTACCTGGCGCTGTCCGGAGAACGAGCTTAAATTCAGTTCTACCGCGGAACTCGAGCCGATCGACTCAATCATCGGACAGGAACGCGCGGTGAAAGCGCTGCAGTTCGGAGTCGAGATCAAGAGCCCGGGCTACAACGTTTTCGTCAGCGGGATCGCCGGCACAGGAAGGCTCACGACGATCAAACGTCTCCTCGAGGAAATTACCGTGGAGTGTACCCCTTCACCGGACCGATGCTTCGTCTACAACATCAAGGAGCCGGACAATCCGCGGCTCATCGAATTTGGGCGGGGCTACGGTCAGAAGTTCAAGGAAGACCTCGACGCGACGGTCCGCTACCTGAGGCGGAAAATCCCGGAGCTCCTGACGGGTGAGGCATACACTGAGGCAAGGGGAAAAATCGTAGAGTCTTACGAGAAGCGCGAGAAGGCGCTGCTGATGGAATTCCAGAAGAAGATAGAAAGTGAAGGCTTCGCGCTGGTCCCTGTGCAGGTAGGCCCCATGACCCAGCCGCAGGTATTTCCCGTTTTCCAGGGAAAGCCGATCCCGATCGAGGAGCTGGAACAGCTGGCTAGCGAGGGGAAAGTCCCGGTCAAGGAGTTCGCGGAAGCAGACCAGAAGCTTCAGGAATTAAAGAAGGAATTTTCTTCTGTAGCGAGGAAAGGTTCAGCTCTGGCGAACGAGATGCTGAAGAAAGTAGAGGAGATGGAACGCCAGGCGGTCTCCAGTGTTGTGGGACTGATTTTCGAAGAGCTCGCGGGCCGTTACAAGACTCAGGAGACTGTCTTAGAGTTTCTCAAGTCGATACAGGAATACACGCTGAACAATATCCAGATATTTAAGAAGGCCGAGGAGCAGGATGCCGACGGCGCCCTCGTCTCTCAGGGAAAATCGGACAGCGATCCATTTATAGTCTACCGGGTGAACGTTATACAGGATAATACCGACAGAGAGCCCTGCCCAGTCGTGATCGAGACGAGCCCGACTTATACAAATCTCTTCGGCACGATCGAGCGGACAGTCGACGTGAGAGGATTCTTTCAGACCGATCACACAAAGATAAAGGGCGGAGCGCTCCTCCGCGCGGACGGCGGTTATTTGGTGATGAACGCCATCGACGCATTGACGGAGCCGGGAGTTTGGAAGGCCCTGAAGAGAACGCTCATTTACAGGAAGCTGGAAATTCAACCGCTCGAGACTTTCTTCCAGATAAGTTCGATGGCACTGAAGCCCGCGCCTATCGACATAAACGTCAAAGTCATACTCATTGGCGATCCGTACATCTACGATATCCTCTACGAATCGGAGGAAGATTTCAAGAAGATATTCAAGGTGAAGGCCGACTTCGACCGCGAGGCGAGGCGCGACGATAAGAAGATCGAAGAGTACGCCAGGTTCATCGCCCGAATATGCAAGGTCGAGAACCTGATGCACTTCGACAGGTCGGGAGTGGCAGCGGTGATCGAGTACGCGGCAAGGCGCGCCGGAAGGCAGGACAAACTCTGGACCAGATTTAGCGACATAGCAGACCTCCTGCGCGAAGCGAGTTTCTGGGCGTCGAAGAACAGCCACAAGTTCGTCAACCGCGAGGACGTCCTGAAGAGTCTCGACTCGCTCATCGAGAGGAACAACCTTTACGAGGATAAGGTACAGGAGATGATCGAGCAGGACGTGCTGATGATCGACACGACAGGCGAGCGGGTCGGACAGGTGAACGGGCTGTCGGTCTACGACATCGGCTACTATTCGTTCGGAAGGCCGACGAGGATAACCGCAGCGGTCGGAGCGGGAAAGGCTGGCATCACGAGCATCGAGCGGGAATCGAATCTCTCAGCTAAGCTCCACGACAAAGGAGTCGCCACATTGTCGGGATACCTTCGCGAGAAATTCGCGAAGGAGAAGCCGCTTTCACTTTCAGCCAGCATCGCTTTCGAACAGTCGTACAGCGGTGTCGACGGCGACAGCGCATCGTCCACCGAGCTTTACGCGATACTCTCGAGCCTGAGCAACCTGCCGATCAGACAGGGCATCGCCGTAACAGGAAGCGTTAACCAGAAGGGCGACATACAGCCGATCGGCGGAGTGAACCAGAAGATCGAAGGGTTCTTCCAGGTGTGCAAGGCGAAGGGACTAACGGGAAATCAAGGAGTGATCATACCGACGAGAAACGTGAAAGACCTGGTTCTCCGTGACGAGATAATAAAAGCGGTTAAGGAG
>JAJYGB010000659.1 GCA_021785235.1 Bacteroidota bacterium | reverse complement strand
GAGAAAGTTCTCCGGGACGGGATATGACATGATCCTTGTCGCGATGCCGGAGCCTATGTCCGCACAAAACAACCGGTTCTACACGAAGGAGTTTTTCGAAAAATGTTACGCCGAGCTGGCGCCGGATGGGACGCTGGCATTTGCGATTCCCTCGGCGGAAAATCTATGGACGCCGCAATTGCAGAACAGGAATGCGGGCATCTATGCTGCTCTCAAATCAGTTTTCAGAAATGTAATAGTCACACCGGGAGTAACAAATATTTTCATGGCTTCAAACGCGGACCTGTCGACAGACACCGGCCGGCTGATCAAGCGATTCAAAGACAGAAGAGTGGCAACCAGATTGGTTTCTCCTGAGTACATTAACTATCTCTATACAAACGACAGATTTATTGGCATAAACAAAGTCATGTCCACAGGAACGCGGATTCCCAACACCGATATACAGCCCGCCTGCTACGGTTACACGATATCGATGTGGCTGTCCAGGTTTTTCGGCAGCTTCACACTGCCGGACGCCCGTTCGTTTGAATTATCCGGTATCATGAGTTCGCCCGCCTTCTGGCTCATGATAATTGTCGCATTGACCGTGGCGATTAACGGGAAGCTCCTTGCGGCGCGACAGTTCCTCTTGATGCTCCTGGCCGGCGCAGTAGGCATGGTGACGGAGACGGTGCTTCTCTTGAACTACCAGAGCAGAAACGGAGTCCTGTACCAGGATATCGGAGTCCTCCTGATGACTTTTATGGCCGGACTGGGTCTCGGTGCGTTCATCATCGACAAAGTCGTAGCGGGCCGGCATTCCGCCGGACAGAAACATACGTGGCTGAAAGCGGCTCTGACCCTCGGCTTCGGAGTATTGAACGCAGTTGCCTGTTTCGCGATAGCGTCCGGCCTCCTTGACGGACTTCGGTTTACTTCGCTGATGCTGGCTTTGGACGGGATGCTGGTGTCGGCAATCTTCGCCGTAATCAGTCTAAGCAGCGCCGGTGAGCGGCAGAAGGCAATGACATGGCTTTACTCGGCGGATTTGATTGGCGGAACCGTCGGCTCACTCACTGCGATTCTCTTCCTTATACCCGTTTTCGGAATGCTCACAACTTCAGTCGTAGCGGCAGCAGCTGCCGTCGCGGGCCTCGCGTTCCTGAGGTAAACGGATACATACGGAACCACGAAGCTTCCCAACTTCCCCTCCACTCAGAGGCGTACAAGAAACCGGACGCAGAACGGAAATGATGCGCCCGCTGTTATAGGCATTGACACGGTTGCGTCTATTCTCCGGGAAGACGGACTGCGCACGGACACGGATGATTTCCGAAAATCGAATCCTCCGGTCCAACGCGAACCATATACCCTGGCGGTTACAATCACGAATTCAGGAAATGATCGAGCTTCATGACCATAAATGATTCACCCAACTGGCCGAGGCCGTGGGTATTTGGCATTCTTATACTTCCTGTTGCAGTCTACGTCGGTTTCACGGCGACGCCGCTCCCGTTTCTGCTGAGTAAAGCCGGGATATCCGTTTACGAGATCGGGACCATCGGTTCGCTGCTGCAGCTGCCCAATATTTTAGTCTTCCTCTGGGCACCGCTCGTAGATGTGAGGCTCCGCCGCAGGATGTGGCTCGTGTTCTCGGCGGCCGCTACGGCTGTCTGCATGTGGATCGCTCTTCCGCTCGTCGGCACCGCAAGTCTATATGTGCTGACAGCGTTTCTCCTTGTCGGCGGCATGACGGTCTCGCTCGTGCTGGCATCATCAGGCGGGTTGATGGTGACTGCGCTTTCACCTTCCGCGCAGTCCAAGGCCGCGGCGTGGAACCAGGCTGGATACCTGGCCGGCGGCGCGCTGGGAGGCGCGCTGATACTTTGGCTCGTCACGCGCGTGACAGCTTTCTCCACGGGGCTCATCCTCGCGCTCGTCCTTTTCCTTCCGTCCCTCGTCGCGTTCACTTTGCCGGAAAAGGAGCCGGCTGCCGCGCACTGGTTCAAGGGAAGGTTTGCCGCTATCAAGCGCGAGATCGGCGGCGTCTTCAAGTCGCCCCTCCGCAGGTGGAGCACGCTACTTCTCATGGCGCCGGCCGGTACCGGGGCGGCGCAACTTCTACTCCCCGCAATCGCATCGCATTACGGCGTCGGGGCGTCGGGAGTCATATGGATTAACGGACTCGGCGGAGGAATTGCCCTCGCCGCGGGCTCGCTCCTTGGCGCACTCGTCCCGTCAGACTGGGACGGCCGTGTGGTCTACGCTTCAGCCGGCCTGCTGAACGGACTCGCGGCTATCGTACTCACGTCGGCGGATGGAGCGACTGGCTACCTGGTTGGAACGATTCTCTACCTTGTCACCGTTGGACTTTGCTGGGCGAGGTTCACGGCGCTGATCGTTGAGATTGTCGGAGCTGACACGCGCGATGCAAGCACGCTTTACAGTGCGCTCTCGGCCGCCGGAAGCATTCCGCTTGCATACATGACGTGGTTGGATGGGTTCGGCTACTCAAAGCTCGGCACGCACGGACTTTTATGGACCGACGCAACGGGAAACCTGTTAGTGTTCAGTGTAGTCGTTACCGTGTTCATTATCCACGGCTTACGATTCCGGCATGTGCCGGGAACAATGGCAATCCGCCGGCAGCAGGGTCAATAATAGTACCGGCAGTTGACATACTGTCCGAATTTGAGTGAACTACCACCGGCAGAGCCGGTGGCTTCCGGTAGGCATCGATTGAAATCGACGCCTACCAAATGCACGAAACCCGGAAGGGTTTTGCGCATCGGACAGACGTCCAATTTATTGGATGGCTGCCCGTCAGCCTGACTGCCGGACCAAGCGGCAACGGCAAAGCCATCCTCACATTACCACTGCCACAGGCAGTGGGTCTCCACGTCGCACTAGAATGCTGGGGAACGGAAGAGAAACAGAACCGATAGATCGGTTAGCGATTGTTGTCGTGTTTTCCAGCACCACGAGTAATCGTGGTGCTTTAATAATCCAAAACAATGTCAACCGTTTCAACGGTTTAGATGCCTAAGCAAGCTCAGCCCCCTTCTCGATAAGCAGCGCGCGCAGCACCGACCGGTGGCAATGCGCTTCGTTCTCACAGTAACAGCCGACCGAGAAATCGGTTTGGTGAGACAGCTGGGCGAGCAGTTCGATTGCGTGGCTATTGTCCGGCGTCGCCATCTCCGACCGGTACCTCCTCACAAAAGCGGCCCATTTCGCCGGAGTGTCTGCCGTCTGGGCGAGCTTCACAGTCTCAACACTCGGTGCTAAATTGGGGAACCACACGTCATAGAAGTCCCGTGACGCGAACTCCGACTTCGGCACCCCGCGCGGCGGACGACGAACCGTCCCGATACGTAGCCCCTCCCCTTTTGCCCGAGGACTGCCGAGTCTGACAATGCGTACTGCCATAACTCGCTCCCTTCTTTGTGACCTTTCATTCCTGGACTAGCATGATTTTCAATAGCGACAAACTCCCTCGCCGGTTCCGCTTGAAATCCGCCTGCGAGCGGCTGCTTCTTAACCCAGATCAATATCGCTCACAGCATCGGAAATATATGCCGAGATCCTCGAAGGAACAATCTTCCACGTGTTTCTGAAAACCGGCAACCCCCTCCCCGAATTCTCGCCACGGTTGGCCAAGCGATTAATCGCGGGGCTAACAACACCCCACCCACCAACAAACCGTTTTAACGGTTTGCTGCTCTGCGCCATATATCTCTGTCAATTTTCCGGTTGCGGAAATTCGCGCGGCCAAGCTACATTTAGGTATGAAATCGACGGAAGAATCGAGTATCTGGTCGGATGAAACGATGTACGACGCCTTCATGAGGCGTGACAGATCCTACGAGGGCATTTTCTTCATCGGCGTCAAGACGACCGGTATATTCTGCAGGCCGACCTGCGGCGCGCGAAGGCCCAAAAGGGAAAACATCGAATTCTACCCTACGGCGAAGGACGCGCTACTCAACGGTTACCGGCCATGCAAGGTCTGCAATCCTCTTGAACCGCTCGGTGTCACACCGGATTACATACGGAAAATCGTCGATCTCGTCGCGGCAAATCCGTCGAAGAAAATCACCGATTACGACCTTGTCAAGATGAACGTCGAGCCGAACAGAGTCCGGCGCTGGTTCAAATCCAATCATGGATTGACATTTCAGGGTTATCAGAGAATGCTGAGGGTAAACGGTGCCCTGCACAAGCTGAAGGAGGGGGCCAGCGTGACCGAGGCCGCGTTCGAAAACGGCTACGACTCATTGAGCGGCTTCTCAGACGCGTTCAGGAAAATTGTCGGCGCGAATCCGGTCGAAGGCAAATCAATCAATGTAATTAACATCCATCGCCTCACCACACCCCTCGGTCCGATGATCGCCGGGGCGACGGCCGAAGGCATATGTCTCCTGGAATTTTCGGACAGGCCCGCGTTCGAATCTGAACTCTCAGATCTTCGAAGACTGCTGAAAGCGAACCTCGTGTACTGGGAGAACAAGCATATCTCAAGGCTCGAGGAGCAACTTAACGAGTATTTCGATGGCAAGCGAAGAGAATTCGACATCCCGCTCGTTACTCCTGAAAGCAAGTTCCAACAATCGGTCTGGCAGCAGCTCGTTTCGATCCCTTACGGTAAAACCAGGTCGTACGAAGATCAGGCGGTCGCGTTGAACAACCTGAAAGCCATCAGGGCGGTGGCGAGCGCGAACGGTTCCAACCGTATCTCGATTGTGATTCCCTGTCACCGCGTCATAGGGAAGGACGGCAGCCTCACAGGTTACGGCGGCGGGTTATGGCGCAAAAAATGGCTCCTCGAGTTCGAAAAAAAGAATTCGGAGAGGAACTGAGAAATCCCAGAGAGTCACGCGCGTTAAAGATGAACGCAGTAACATGTAACGCTTTCCATCCTCAGGGGATTTGAATTTTCTCCACTCCTGATTTAGTTTCCTGTAAATGAAATCATACATTTCTGTTGTCGTT
>JAJYGB010000537.1 GCA_021785235.1 Bacteroidota bacterium | reverse complement strand
TCGTCGTAGCTCATTTCGTTCCATTCCCTGAGGATCAGTATCTCTCTGTAATCGACCGACATTCTAACGAGGAGACTCTCAACGACGACCGGCGCGTCATGCATGTCAGGATCCACGGCTTCCGTCGCGGGGACCGAGTCGCTTTCGTAACCGATGTTCGAAAATTTTCCCTTGTCCCTGATGACATTGAGGCATCTGTTCCTTGCTGACCTGAACAACCACACCTTGACTGGGAGCTCACCGTCAAACCTGACCGGGCTCTCAAAGAACCTGAGAAAGACCTCCTGAACGACATCCTTGGCTTCGTCCACATCGTTCAGCACCCGGCAGCAGAAGTTGTAGATCCCGGCTTTGTGCCGGCTGTAGACTGCCTCGAAATCACTTTTCATTTCCGGATCGAGCACGCTTTCCCTTCTTCAGACTTTCGTGCAATTTGTTTCACCGCTGAATCCTCCGCACGATCTGGGGAGTTACCAGATGAGAAACCGAGGACTCGTATATAACCCGCCAGCACGACAAAAGTTGCCCTCAAACTTTCAAATTCTGCCGATAAAAATCAATTTCTACCGCACGATAGCGTGAGTTCGCTTCAACAGGGCACCGGCTCTCGTCTTAGGAGGCTTTTGCTCTTTGCTCTTTACCTCTTGACTTCTTAACCCATTCTTACATTGTCTTTGACACGTCTCCCCGATAAATTGAGAAAAAGGCAGGGCATATCTTGAAAATCCAGAAGAAATCCTCTGATAAGGCATCTCACATACGTGAACTCACTCCGGAGCAGTTGACCTGGCGTTGCCCGGAGAACGAACTGAAATTCAAATCAACCGCCGAACTTGAGCCGATCGATTCAATTATCGGTCAGGAGCGCGCGGTCAAAGCGCTGCAGTTCGGCGTCGAGATAAAGAGTCCCGGATACAATGTCTTCGTCAGCGGGCTCGCGGGGACCGGCAGGTTGACGACTATCAAGCGGCTCCTCGAAGAAATCAGCGTCGAATGTACGCCGTCGCCGGACAGAAGTTATGTATACAACATCAAGGAACCTGACAACCCGTGCCTCCTCGAGTTCGACCGCGGACACGGGAGAAAGTTCAAAGAGGACCTGGAAGCGACCGTCCGTTATCTAAGACGGAAGATCCCGGAGATCCTGACGGGAGAAGCTTACGCCGACGCGAGGGGAAAGATCGTCGAGTCGTATGAGAAGAGAGAGAAGGCTCTTCTCATGGAATTTCAGAAAAAGATTGAAGGCGAAGGTTTCGCACTTGTCCCGGTCCAGGTCGGTCCCATGACGCAGCCGCAGGTGTTCCCCGTCTTCCAGGGAAAAGCGATTCCAATCGAGGAGCTCGAGCAGCTGGCGAGCGAAGGCAAGGTCACTGCGAAGGAATATTCCGCCGCCGAACAGAAGATGCAGGAACTAAGGAAGGAGTTCTCAACAGTTGCGAGAAAGGGCTCGGCCCTGGCCAGCGAGATGATGAAGAAGGTCGAGGAGATGGAGAAACAGGCAGTCTCCAGCGTCGTCGGCCTCATATTCGAGGAGCTCGCCGGCCGCTACAAGAACAACGAGAAGGTGCTCGATTTCCTCAAGTCGATACAGGAATACACGCTCAATAATATTCAGATATTCAAAAAGGGCGACGAGCAGGATACGGAAGAGACGATGCTTCCGCCGACGAGGACCGAAAGCGACCCCTTCATCGTCTACAGAGTCAACGTCATACAGGACAACACCGACAGGGAGCCGTGTCCCGTGGTGATTGAGACGAGCCCGACATACACCAATTTGTTCGGGACGATCGAACGGACTGTCGACGCACGCGGGTTTTTCCAGACGGACCACACGAAAATAAAGAGCGGTGCGCTGCTGCGTGCCGACGGCGGCTACCTTGTCGTGAACGCGCTCGATGCGCTGACGGAGACGGGCGTCTGGAAGGCGCTGAAGCGGACGCTGATATACAGGAAACTGGAGATCCAGCCTCTCGATACATTCTTCCAGGTCAGCTCGATGGCGTTGAAGCCGGAGCCGATCGACGTCAACGTTAAAGTCATTCTTATCGGCGACCCTTACATCTACGACATACTCTACGACGCAGAAGAGGATTTCAAGAAGATATTCAAGGTGAAAGCGGACTTCGACCGTGAGGCAAAGCGCGACGGGAAGAAGATCGAAGAATACGCGAGGTTCATCGCGCGCATTTGCAAGGTCGAGCATCTGATGGATTTCGACAGGTCGGGAGTGGCGGCCGTGATAGAGTATGCGGCGCGCCGCGCCGGCAGACAGGACAAGCTATGGACGAGATTCAGCGACATCGCCGACCTTCTCCGCGAGGCAAGCTTCTGGGCGAGCAAGAACAGCCACAAGCTCGTGAACAGGGAGGATGTGCTGAAAAGTCTCGATTCGCTCATCGAAAGAAATAATCTGTACGAAGACAAAGTCCAGGAGATGATCGAGGAGGATGTTCTGATGATCGACACGACCGGTGAGCGCGTCGGCCAGGTCAACGGACTTTCAGTCTACGACATCGGTTACTATTCGTTCGGCAGGCCGACGAGGATAACCGCTGCCGTCGGAGCCGGGAAAGCGGGGATCACAAGCATCGAGCGGGACTCGAATTTGTCGGGTAAGATACACGACAAAGGAGTCGCGACGCTTTCCGGCTATCTGAGGGAACAATTCGCGAAGGAGAAACCGCTCTCACTTTCGGCGAGCATCGCGTTCGAGCAGTCTTACAGCGGCGTCGACGGCGACAGCGCCTCATCCACGGAGCTCTACGCGATATTCTCGAGCCTCAGTAACCTTCCGATAAAGCAGGGCATCGCGGTCACCGGCAGCGTGAACCAGAAAGGGGACGTACAGCCGATCGGCGGCGTGAACCAGAAGATCGAAGGCTTCCTCCAGGTCTGCAAGGCGAAAGGACTCACCGGCGACCAGGGAGTCATCATACCGACGCGCAACGTGAAAGACCTCGTCCTGCGGGATGAAGTCATAAAGGCGGTGAAGGAGAAGAAGTTCCATATTTACCCGGTCGAGAAAATAACGGAAGGAATAGAAATCCTGACCGGCGTAACCGCGGGGAAGCAGGAGGCGAAAGGTCAGTATGAGAAAGGATCGGTGTTTCAGCTCGTGGCGAAGAGGTTGAAGGAGATGGCCGGAGAAAAAGGAGAGGGGGAGAAAAGGAAACGGAGAGAGAGGGGAAAGGAAAGAAGCGGAAAACGGAACATTAGGAGAAGGTGAAAAGGTTAGGCCATTTGCTTGCGGACTGCGACTCATTTCAGAAGTGGGCCGAAGTCGAGGTCCGAGTATTCGAGGGAACGCACGCCTTAGTAAGCTTTGCGGTAGGTATTTTCTCCCAGATTGTCACGGACCAATCCGTGACGCGGAGCCGTCATGGATGAGGCGTTCAAGCGCTGAAGAAAATTCACTTGGACCGCGAAGAGATCAATTCAGACAACAGTAGAGTTTGGTCTATTATGTTTTTCCGTCATGATCTTTGCCGAAAATGTACGCGGGGCCACGCCGAGGATCGAATTGTAATGTTTGAGCCGATTAGCTGGCATAATAACCAATGCACAATATGGAACAGAAAATAATATCAACTCATCGAAGCATTTTGGAATGAAGGCAACGTTACTTACGGGACCGAGGCGATTCGAAACCAGGCAGGTCCCTGACCCGAACATTTCGAAAGACACCGATGTGCTGATCCGCATAAAGACCGTCGGAGTCTGCGGATCGGATATGCATTATTACACAACCGGAAGGATCGGATCGCAAGCCGTTCAATACCCTTTTATCATCGGACACGAAACGGCCGGAGTTGTAGAGAAGACCGGAAAAGCGGTTAGGCGCGTGAAGGCCGGACAGAGAATCGCGATCGACCCGGCGGTGTCGTGCGGCAAGTGCGATCAGTGCAGATCCGGCAGAGAGAATACCTGCCGTGAACTTCGCTTCCTCGGCGCACCGAAACAGCTCGATGGTGCTCAGTGTGAATATTTAGTTCTTCCCGAGCAAAATTGTTACCCGATAGAAGATAGCATGACTTTCGAGCAGGCGACTCTTTCGGAGCCGCTGGCAATTGCCTATTATGCCGTCGAAAGATCGGCACTGCATGGCGGTGACGGCGTCGCAGTACTCGGAGTAGGCCCGGTCGGGATGTCCGTATTCCACGTGCTGCGCACACAGGACGTCGGTAATGTCTATGTCACTGATAAGATTGAGGCCCGGCTTGCGTTCGCGAAAAAGCTGAACCCGGCATGGTCGGGAAATCCGGACCGCTTGAATATCGTGAATGAGATTTCAAAGGTCGAACCACTGCAGCTCGATGTCGTTTACGAATGCAGCGGAGACCCGCCCGCAATCACACAGGGAGTGGAATTGCTGAAACCGGGCGGCAAACTCATGATCGTCGGGATTCCGGAGGTCGACGAAGTTCCATTTCTTGTGCATGAGCTGCGGCGAAAGGAAATTACTATTATAAACGTGCGCAGACAGAACCACTGCACGCAGAAAGCCATAGATCTCCTCACGTCGCACAAGATAGACATGGATTCGCTGGTCACTCACCGTTTTCCGCTCGAAGAAACACAGATGGCCTTCGACCTCGTGGCAAATTACAGGGATGGGGTCATGAAGGCCATGGTACATATCGATTAAGTACCGCACGATAATGGAAAGCTTCGGACAAAGAGAAGACGCCGATCTCGTCGTGGGCCTGGATTCCAGCACAACGAGCACGAAGGCGATCGCTTTCGACAGAAGCGGAAAGATGGCGGCTTCTGCCGGAGAGCCAATCACACTCAACTCTCCGCAGCCTGATTATTATGAGCAGGATCCGGACGATTGGTGGCGCTCCGCGCAAAACGCCTTAATGAGAATTACCCGCAAAGTCGATCCAAAAAGAATCGCAGCCATCGCTGTCTCGAACCAGAGAGAAACATTCGTCGCGTTGGACCGGGACTGGAAACGGCTCAGACCTGCCATT
>JAJYGB010000107.1 GCA_021785235.1 Bacteroidota bacterium | reverse complement strand
GGCTTCGAATAGATCCACATCGTAGATCCCTTTTCCGCTATAGGAGCCTTCTCCGAAGAGATCCTGATACACGTCGGAAACGACAAAGGCGTATGGGTCTAATCCACCCGGCCCCGAGAAAATACGTTGGAAAAACGAACCTGCATGACCTGTCGGCAATGCTGGAGTTACTCGCGGCTGAAGTACTGCATATCCATCGATCACGCGGCCGGTTTGAGCATCAATGGTCGGTCGATTCAGCGGGTGGGCCATTTTCCCCACAAGACGCCTTGCAGCTCTACGCGGGAGCAGGGTATCGGCATCAAGGGTGATCACATAATGAACGCCGGATGGAACGCGAGAGGAGGCAAGAGCCCGATGGTCCCTGGTGGTTAGGAAGCTGGTATCGGTCGCACCTCGCAGCAATCGATTCAACTCGTGCAATTTGCCGCGTTTCCGTTCCCACCCCATCCATTTCCCTTCTCCCTCATTCCACAATCGTCTCCGATGAAGAAGAAAGAATCGCTCGGTGACCGTCGCCGTTTCGTACCGATTGTTCAAGCGCGCAATACCTTCAACCGCAATGCTGAGTAGTACGTCGTCCCCTTCCGCACTCTCCGTTGCCGAGTCCCTCCAGTCTGAAAGAAGTGCAAAGCGCAGATCGCCATCCTGATTTGCCAGATAATGAACTTCGAGACGCTCGATCTGTTCTTCAATCTCCTCACGCGTCGTCAAGATAGTTGGCACGACGATCATGGTACGCAGGCTCGAAGGCACACCGCCTTGAAGGTCCAATCCCGGTAGCGCCTTCGGGCCGAACCGCCTCATAATCCAACGATTCACCAACGCCACGGCGACATCCGATAACGGGATGACTGCAAGAAGCGTGAGAAGCAATAGATCGTATCCGGTCACACCATCTTTCGCAACGCCGAACAGCGGCAAAACAAGCATGAATCCGCTGACGAATGCGATTGTCAGGAGATACCCCCGCATTCCTGCACCTGCTACAGCCCGATCAAACCGAGATCTGAGAGGAATGCGAAACTCCAATTGCTTTTCAAGGGAGAGACGGCCCTTCGAGATAAGGTAATACCCTGGATCTTTCTTCCGACCGTTCTGTTCATCGCCTACAGCGTCTTGTGCCTGCTGGCTTGCGCTTTCGGCGACTTCGATTTCAGTGTGCGGTGAACCTCTGGCGAGCTCTTCAATTGCGTGACGGTAGCTGTCCCGGGTCCGGAAATCCATTGCCGCAAAAATGCTATTTGCCCGCAAGACTTCATCGACGAGACTCACGCTTTCGAAAAACTTTTTCCAGTCGATGGAAGACATGAGACGCATGCTCGTGATAACGTTTCGGACTGTGACGCTCATCGCGCCCTGGAACTGATGTTCTTCGATGACGATCTTCTCAGACGTAGTTCCCTGCGCTGCCAAACGCTTATCCAACCAGCGAAGCGCGGGTGTAACTGCCGGATCCTGATCTCGCAATCGTTGGACGAGTTGTGCCGCGAATGCCGTCGGCACACGCATTCCAGCAAACCGCTGGAGCGCTACATCAGGCGGTTCGGCGTCAGTAATACTCACTCCGAGCAGTCGGTCGGCTACGCTGTTTGCCTCCTGACGCTCAATGAGGCTAGTAACAATACGCTGGGCCGACCTGCGCAAATTCTCAACGAGTACGATACTTAGCGTGACCGCCACCGCCCAAAGTTCTCCGATAGTTAGCGGTTGGATTCGCTGGTAAGCACGCACAAATCGTCTCAGTGCCTCCAAATCGAACCGGCTGTCCGTGTGTGCGACAAATGCCCACGCTATCCCGAACACGCGTGGATAACCTTCGAGCGGGCCTTCCGCAAGTTTGGGGAGCTGACGATAGTAGCCCTCCGGGAGGTCGTCACGAATTCTGCGAATCTGCTCATCCACAATGTGAAAATTATCAACCAACCATTCCGCCGCGGGCATGATGACTTGTTCTTCGCTAATGGCCTTCGCGATGGTTCGATAAGCGTGGACCAATACCCGGCCGTTATCTTTCAAGCGCACTGTCAACGGTCGACCCGCTCCGGGTTCCGCCGTAACGCGTTGAGCGGCAGCAAGGCTCTCAGCATGCTGCTCGAGCCGCTCGACGCTGAAAAGCTCACTTCGAATTGGCTCTTCTGTTTCTTGGGGGAACTTCCGCCGCCAATTCCCGAATACCAGAAAAATGGGACGCTTCACTGCAGACTCTCCACCCTAAGAACGCGCAGACGTGTCCCGACACTGCAAATCCTCAAGATTATACTGCCGCTACGTAGATTCTTCCGGACGCTATTGTACAGCACATTTCTCATCCGGCGACCCGCACCTGCGCCGTGCGCAGCAGTTCGTTGTTCCAGAGATAGCCGCGGCGGAGCTCATCGACAACTGTTCCGGGTTCAACGTCTTCACGTTCCACCATCGCCACGGCTTCGTGCAGATTATGGTCGAACGGTGTGCCGAAACTCTCGAAAGCGACGACTCCGTGCGTATCCAGGAGAACAAGAAGCTTCTGGTGGATGATACGCACGCCCCGAACAAAGGGTCCCTCATCGCCGCCTGCCCACCGCATTGCGTTCTCCAAATCATCGATGATGCTGAGGAGTGGAAGTATGATTTCGCGTTTGCCTTCCCCGGCAAACTTGCGGCCGTCACGCTCCCTCCGACGGCGATAATTGTTGAAGTCTGCGAGCGTGCGGAGATTTCGGTCACGCTCGTTCATCAGCTCTTCCTGCAGTCTCCGGATTTCTCCCGCCCAATCAGCCGGCGGCAGAATGTTTTGTTCGTCCTCGCGTATTTGTATTTCCATGCTACACCTCTTTTTCAGTTACTCAACTGACTTTCGCAGGCTGTTTGCCGAGGTTCTCTCCGGTAGACAATCCGATACGGGATAGTCGGTACATCCCTCTTTACCCGGGGAATAAAACGAAGCGGCGTCAAGGTCTTTTGAGAGCGGCCAGCCGTTAACGAATCTTTCGACGAGGTCGGGGTTACAAATAGATGACCCGCCGAGTGCGATCAGGGCCGCGAGTCCGCCTTCCAGTTCGCTTTCGGCGCGCTCAAGTGTATATCCGCCGCTGAGAAGAATAGCGCCCTGGGACCTTTCTTTGTAGGGGCTCAGTAGCTTTGCGTTATTCATCGTGCATTTCCCTCCACAAAATCAGTGCGGATTTAGTAATCCGGTCATAACGTCTCGAACGACACAGCGAGAACACTCTTAATCGAGTCCTCAAACAACCTTGAATCGCGATGCCGCGTTTTCAGTATGCTCGATCTGCGCCAGTTGCATTTCATCCATTGCCTGTTTTCTGATCTCTGCGAGAAGCTTCTTGTAGCCCCAATTCTCACACATTTAAGAACGCACCTTGTACTGGTTGATGGCGGTTAACTGTTCGGCCAGGAGCTGGCTAAGTACTGCGAGTACCTTGTCATTGCCTACATAGCGTCCCTACATCTTCTTTAGACTGCACTTTCGTACATCGCGGCTATATTACGGTTTCTTATTGAAAAGCATCTGGTCCAACAACACACAAAGACCGGCGGCAAGCACGACCGTAAGCCACATTAAACCGGGGCCGCCCGTTCACTGACTCCTATTCAGCCCGCCGTCTGGCTCTACCTTTCCGAGAGCCAGGCCACCGAAAAGGAGTACAAGCGCTGCGACCACTACGAAAAGGACCGCTATCCTTCTGTTCTTTTTCTTATTCATCTATAGCCAGCCTCCTTTGAGTCTGATAGTTGTATGCTGTTCCCGATAGCACTGCACGCTCACTTGTCTCTCAGGGCTTCTCGCACTTTGACGGCCAGGTCCTTCATAGAGAATGGCTTCTGGATGAAGCTCACGCCCTCGTCCAGCACACCCCTGTGGCCGATCACGTTGGCCGTATAGCCCGACGCGAAGAGAGTCTTTAAATTCGGATAGAGAGAGTGCAATCGTTCCGCCAGGTCCCGGCCGTTCATTCCCGGCATGACTACGTCGGTAATAAGAAGTTGTATTTCGGTCGCGTGTTTCTCGGCTAGACCAATTGCCTCAGACGGTGTGCCTGCAATCAGCACCCGATAGCCCATTTTTTCCAGCATCATTTTGGCTATCATCAAAAGCGACAGTTCGTCCTCCACCACCAGAACAGTCTCGCCGCAGCTTGAAGGAATTTCCGCTGTCTTTTCCATTCGGCTCTGGACTCCTTTGTCCGAGCACGAAGGCAGATAGATATTGAAGGTTGTTCCTTTTCCCTGTTCGCTGTAAACGTTAATGAATCCGTTGTTCTGACTGACGATGCCGTACACCATAGAGAGCCCCAGGCCGGTCCCCTGACCCAACTCTTTCGTAGTGAAGAACGGATCGAAAATATGACCGAGGGTATCTTTGTCCATACCGTCTCCGCTATCACTGACGGCAAGCAGCGCATACTTTCCCGGCACGAACCCGGCATGATCAGCGCAGTAAGCCTCGTCAAAGATGGCGCTTCCCGTTTCGATAGTGATCTGGCCGACGCCGGGGATTGCGTCCCTCGCATTGAGGCAAAGATTCATCAGAATCTGTTCAACCTGGATGGGATCCATCATGATCGGACACGGGCCAACCGTCGGCAGCCATTCCAGATCAATGTCCTCACGGATGAGTCGCCGGAGCATCTCGACTATGCTTTCGACGCTCCGGTTCAGGTCGAGCGCTACAGGAGCGATTGTCTCCTTGCGGGCGAAGGCCAGCAATTCCCGGGTTATGTCCGCGGAACGTTTCGCGGCATTAAAAATATGCCGGAGGTCGGCATATAGAGGCTGGGCCGCCTCCACCTTCTTCATTGCAAGTTCCGTATAGCCGAGGATTACGCCGAGCATATTATTGTAATCATGGGCCACGCCGCCCGCCAGCAGCCCTACGGCTTCCATCTTCCGAGCCTGCTGAGACTGGGCAGCCAGTCGGAGTTTCTCGGTGATATCCCGTTTGACGCTCACATAGTTTACAATCTGGCCCGACG
>JAJYGB010000620.1 GCA_021785235.1 Bacteroidota bacterium | reverse complement strand
CGGTAGCGGTGGCGCAGGCTTGTCAGAAAATGCGCCGCCCGCCGCAAAGCTGTCGACGGAAAAATGGCCGCATCCCTTTCCGTGCAAGATCCATGAGGGAGCCAACAGCGATTTGTTCATAATGACACTCGGAGATGTGAAGACATCTCTTGCCGACGGTGTGTTCGACCCCGTGAAGGACCAGGTCACTCTCAACGACGGAAGGGTGCTAAAGAATTACTACCGCGACTCGCTCGGCATAAAATTCTTCAAACCCATCGACAAGTCCGAGTTTCCGTTGCCGTCTTCGGGCTGGTGCTCCTGGTACTATTACTACCAGGAAATAAACGCCAAGGAAATCGAGCGAAACGCCGAATGGATCGCGCATAATCTCAAGGACTACGGCGCGGACTATGTGCAGATTGACGACGGATGGCAGGGAAAGGGCCACGGCTCAGGCGATAACAGGGACTGGACGACAGTCAACGGCAGGTTCGCCCCCGGTATGGACAAGCTGGCTGCTTACATCAAGAGCCTCGGTCTGAAACCCGGACTCTGGCTTGCGCCGCACGGCCAGAGCAACCCGAAAGTCGTGGCGGATAACCCCGGAGCTTTCCTGATGAACAGCGATACTTCCGTGTCCCGGACATGGGAAGGGGAATACCTTGTTGATCCTTCTTCCAAGGCGGGACTGGGCTATCTTAGGAATCTCTTCACGACGTTGAAAGGATGGGGGTACGACTACTTCAAAATCGACGGCCAGCCTATCGTCATCGACGAGTATGGGCTCAAGAAAGCATACATGGAACATCCGTCGGACAATACCGACTCGCTCTATCGCGCCACCATTGAAACCATAAGGAACACCATAGGTGACAAGCGGTATCTCCTCGGATGCTGGGGAATTCCGCTGGACGGGGTCGGGATAATGAACGGCTCACGAACAGGCGGTGATGTCGAGCTCGGCTGGAGCGGTTTTATGACTTCACTTGAAGCGACGATGCACCAGTATTTTCTTCACAACGTCGCCTGGTACTGTGACCCCGATGTTATGCTTCTGCGCTATCCGCTCACTCTAAATCAGGCACGCGCCTGGGCGACCCTGCAGGGCCTTACCGGAGAAGCGCTGATGTCGAGCGACCGCCTTCCGGATCTCTCCGCCGACAGGGTCGAGATCCTGAAGAGCGTATTCCCTGCACAGGATATCCGACCGTTGGATCTCTACCCGTCGAAAACGATGAAGCACATCTGGGATCTCAAGATCCATCACCTGGGAAGGGATTACGACGTCGTGGGTCTCTTCAATTTCGATATGGACAAAGCCAAAACGCTTTTTCTGAAATGGAAAGACCTCGGTTACGATGACACCTCGCTTGTCCAGGTCTTCGATTTCTGGAACAAAGAATACCTGGGTGCGTGGCGGAAGGGCATCGCGCTTACGATTCCACCGACGAGCGTCCGTGTCCTCACTCTCCTGAAGAGCAACGGGCACATCCAGCTTATCTCTACCAACCGGCACATTACACAGGGGTATCCGGATCTCGTCTCGCTTGAATCGAGCGGCAACGTGTTTAGTGGAAAGAGTAGAGTTATCGCCGGCGCACCATACGCGCTGTACTTCGCCTTTCCCCGTGGAGAGAATTTCAAGGTCGGTCCTGCGAGGGCGGGAGAGCTGAGGGTGAAGGCGGATAACCATCAGGGCTGGGCGAGAATTGAATTCACCTCCCCGAAAACTACCGAAGTGAACTGGGAAGTTTCGTTCGCCCCCGCCGATTATTACCACTACCCAGTCAGTACTCCGTATGGATTGAGTGTGGTGGGCAAGAGCCTTGATGAGGTTGAAGTCCATTGGGCCGACCAATATAACTTGAATATGGGCTGTGAAGTTTATCTCAACGGCGATCTTGCAGGCTACACGCCGACAAATATCTTCCCGCTGGCAGGGCTGAATCCCGATTCGAGTTACGAGGTCTCGGTGAAATCGGTATGGGAAGACGGCAGGGAGAGTAACGATGCGGTATCGCAACGGTTCAAACCGAAATCACTTCTTCCCGACAACATCTATTTAAGCGAACTCCACCCGGTCTACGCGACCATAGGCTGGGGGACACTCGGCATCAACAGATCTGTTATGGGAAGCAAGATGTCGATCGACGGCCGAATTTATGAGCATGGTCTCGGTACTCACGCGAACTCTGACATCCTATTTAACGTTGATAATTTATACGCCAGGTTCACTGCCGCTGTGGGGCTCGATGACAATAACGGCAGCAAGGACGGAAGCGTTGAGTTCTTTGTATATGGTGACGGCCACGAATTATGGCATAGCGGCGTGATGACGCACGCCAGCGGTGCGACGCCAGTATCGATCGACATAAAAGGGGTAAAGCATCTCCTTCTGAAAGTCACTGGCGCAGGCGACGGGATCGCTTATGACCACGCCGACTGGGCGAACGCACGACTGGAAAACCTGAGCAGGTAACGAATGTGCCCGCGGGGCTGCTTGATAGCCACGCCTCTTCGGAGAATTGATTCTCCACACGCGGACCTCACTCGTCTATGTCACAAGCATCTCGCCGTGCCTTTTTCCTAAAATTATTCCGGAGATAAAATGAAAGCTATTTCAGTGAAACCGGCGACGACTGCAGTTCAGCTGGTCGATCGCCCCGAACCTAATATCAATGCGCCCGACGAAGTGAAGGTAAAAATCATCCGTGTCGGTATTTGCGGAACGGATCGCGAAGAAACGGCGGGAGGCAGATCGTTAGCGCCGCAAGGGAGCCCGGACCTCGTCCTCGGACACGAGATGTTCGGCAAAGTTGTCGAAGTCGGAAAGTCCGTGACGAGAGTGAAGGCGGGCGATTTTGTCGTCTTTACCGTGAGGCGGGGTTGCGGCAAGTGCCTGCCATGCACGATGAATCGCTCGGATATGTGCCTGACAGGCGAATACCATGAGCGAGGTATCTGGGGGCTGGACGGTTACCAGACCGAATTTGTGGTGGACAAGGAACAATATGCCGTGCATGTCCCGTCAGAATTGGAACCCGTTGGAGTCCTGACCGAACCCGCATCGGTGGCAGAGAAGGCAATCGACGAGGCGGTGAGGGTCCAGTCGGCCCGGCTCCCCGATGCCGGTGCGACCCCTGGTTGGCTGTACGGCAAGAGATGTCTCATCGCCGGACTCGGCCCGATCGGGTTGCTGGCTGCCATCCCGCTGGTTTTGCGCGGCGCGGAAGTGTATGGGCTCGACATAGTTGACGAGAATACCCCACGCCCTCAGTGGCTGAAGAAGATAGGCGGGAAATATATCGACGGAAGAAAGATCCCGGCGCAAAAGGTCGCTGATTCGGTGGTGCCGATGGATTTGATCCTGGATGCGACAGGAGTCGCGCCGGTAGAGCTCAGTCTGCTCGAAGCGCTTGCACTCAACGGCGTATATGTGTTGACCGGAGTCCCCGGTGGTGACCGCGCGCTCCAGGTCGACGGAGCGGACCTCATCCGACGGCTTGTACTTAAGAACCAGGTCATGATCGGAAGCGTGAATGCCGCGCGGGATCATTTTCAGATGGCGGTCGATGACCTTACCCACGCAAGGCTCCTCTGGGGTGATCATTTGAATAAGCTCGTCACTAACAGACATCGGTTCGACGACTTCGTCTCAGCGTTTCAGCACCATGGTCAGGATGAAATAAAGGCCGTGATTGAGTGGTGAAAGAATTGCCATAGCCGGGTTGCATCTTGATTGCCGGGAGCGTTTTGCAGCTTGTGAGGCGGCCCCGTCGCCTCACGTTCTTAATCCCGTCCTCTTACGGTTGAACGCGATTAAGCTCCGTGAAGCATTCCCTTCTCGTTCCACGGGGACGTTGTTTGGCACTGCCCGGTTAGGTATATTTGTCACAGTTGATATCCTCTTGCCCTTCTGAAGACTACTACTATAAACCATTGAATGCGGATCAAGCGATAACTATGTCTCAAAATCAGCCGGTGAAAAAATATCTAATCACATCTGCCCTGATGGGATTCGGCCATCTGAGGGCGGCACATAATATTTCCAGCTACAGTCACGCGCCCGTCGTGAGAGTTGACAGGGAGCCCAACGTAAATGCTGTCGACAAATTCGTCTGGAGCGGGTCTCAGTATCTGCACAGCTATGCATCCAGAGGTGCGGAAGGCCGGGGCGGGCTCCTTTATAAATGGTTCGAAGGAGTGATGAGCATTCCCGAGGACCATCAAGCTCCGTCCATGACCGAATCGAACTTCATTCACTTGTTGAAGCGGTTTGGGGTGGGTAAAACTTTCTATCGTGACTTGAATGGCTCTTCGACACCGCTTCTCCACACATTCTATCTGCCGGCAATGCTCTCCTTGTATTGGAAGTACAGTGGGAAGAACTTCCTTCTCCTGTGTGACACTGATTTTCACCGGGTGTGGGTACCGACTGATCCCACCGTCGGAAATCTCGAGTATTTTGTGCCCATTCTCGGATCGGCCGACACACTCATGTCGTACGGTGTGCCCCGGGACAGGATTCATGTGACGGGATTTCCTCTTCCGCCGGCAAGCACGGGCGGCAGGGACCTCGGAACTTTGATTTCGGATTTTGAGGTCAGGCGAATGAGATTAAGGGCCAATTCCTCCGTCCCTCTCACAATCATGTTTCCTTTCAGCGGAGCTGGCGCGTACTCCAATATACTGGCCGACCTGGTAAAGACAATCCTGGATGATCTTCGTGAGGGGAGTCTGCGGCTGATGGTGTCGTGTGGAAATAACGAGCACGCTCTCAGGAATGCGGAGAATATCTTCACGAACTACGGGCTGGATGAATCGGAGTTTGCCGAGATAATGTTCGACAAGGATATTTTCGGCGCATTTGATAGGTTCAACAGGGCGCTGAAGTCGGCGGACCTGATCATCACCAAGCCAAGCGAGATGGTCTTCTATGCCGGACTCGGGATCCCGATGGTGTTCCTGCCGCCGATTGGGGCTCATGAAGCGAAGAAC
>JAJYGB010000130.1:3550-4981 GCA_021785235.1 Bacteroidota bacterium | reverse complement strand
AGAAGAAATAGACCATCGTCTCACGCCTCAACTCGCCGTCCGTTATGACGTCGAGACCGGCCGTCTCCTGATCCTTTATGCAAGACTTGACCGCGTTATCGTAGGCCTCTTCGAGCTGTACCTCTGTCAGGCGCTTCTCTTTTCCGGATTCCTGGGCTACGTCAAGCCAATGCGGCAGTGAGTAGCTCCCGACAAGCGTGGTCGGCAACAATGGGAACTTCATATTGTACTCTCTCCTCTTTTATTTCTATTTGAAATCACCCCGGCCTGACGACCGGAGTTCGGAATGCGGCTTGCCGCCGCTGGCTGGCGACTGACACCAACGTCATTGCAGCGTCGGTGGATAGTGGCTGGGCATATGCCACATGAAGTTGGGATCGATGTACGGAACATCGTCCCTGTGTTCCTCCATTAACGCTATCTTCTTCTCCAACAGTTTACCGAAATCCTCTCCATAGACATGCAAGTTCTCACCTATCGTGGACACTGCCATGAATTCCACCGGGCTGTGCTTCCAGAGATCCAAAAGTCCCTTCGTGTTCTCGATCTCCATGTCCACCATGGCTCTGACCTTTGAGAGATACACTGATTTATCCGCGGGAGTTTTAGCTTCAAGATATCCATGCACGCTTTCTATCCAGGCCACCACGTCGCGGAGTGTCAGCGCGTAATGTCTGTATGTCCTTAATCGTATAAGAACGTCCTCGAATACGCGCGCTTGTTCGCTGCCTTTTGCTACTGAAGCCAGCTGGGCTTTAGTCATCTCTATGGCACGCCCGATCTGTGGCAGGACGTCGCGGTCAAATTGTTCTCTCTTGTCAGCCGCCTGCTGCACAGTCAGGAAATTCCAGAGCATATCATTGTTCATGTCTATGCGCGTCGGATTGTTGAAAGTCGTGAGCATGAATTTCTCATAATACGCGCGCTGACTGTCCGGGATGGCTTCGATGTTCGGTACAAACGGCCGTGTGGATACTTTATACCATGGGTACGCGAAGGTTGAGTAGGGCACGCCGTCAGGAAAACCAGTAACGGAGGAATCCGCCGTTGTCCAGATATTTATAAGGTCGGAAGCGTATCTACGTCCGACCCACTTGTCAGCAACGTTGGAGAGTATTTCATTCAAACTCAGTTTCGGATTCATCTGAAACTCGCGTACCACCTCCGCGTTGACATCATAAGGATCGAGAGATCCCGGTGTGGTTTCGGATAAGGCGTACTCGTAGTGGTCGTGGTATGCTTGCGCAAGCTGGGAATAGACCATATTCGGGAAGATTTCCCCGATGGAGTTGTCGTTGGTCGCGTTGATCGTCATTTGAGTCTGGGCGCCGTACTTCTCCCACACTTTCTGCATCTTCTCGTTGAAAGCAATTTGGTCCTTCGACTGTCCCGACCAGTCTCCGACATCGATGCCGTTGCCGAGGCCAGGGA
>JAJYGB010000130.1:0-3540 GCA_021785235.1 Bacteroidota bacterium | reverse complement strand
TATACTTCAACTCCAGCGGAGTGAATGAGCCCAAATCGACAATCACTCGAAACTTCGGGTTGAATTTCCTCGCCTCATTAAGAATGAGATGGTAGTATGTGAGTACGTTTTCTCCGGCTTTTCTGGCCACATAATCATCGTCCTTCCATTCGCGAACGAGATAAGGACCGCCATTGCGGCCGGCATAGAGCCTGTTTACGAATTCAAATCCCGAACCGCTGTCGTTTGACCAGATCTCGATAAAGCTGAGGTCCGGCACGGCTTTCATCATCTTATCGACCAACTCGCGGTAGTGTTGCTGCACGGCCGGGTGAGCTATCGTCAGTGTGTACCTCGGAAGGTAGCTCTCTCTGGGGTGGTCGACGCGTGCTCCTCGGAGGAAACCGTATTTCTGCCAGAAATCATCCGGCATCGTCCGAGGCGAACAAATCTCAAGGCCCGGCTTTAAACCGTACTTCCTGGCAAGACGCACATTGCGCTTGAGGAAATTGAGATTTGCCTGGAGATAATATGCAGGGTAATAACCTCTCAGAAGATTGCTCGTGACAAACTGGTCGAGATCCGGCGTGTAGTCATAGAATCCCGAATACTTCTCGCCGGGAGGGCCCTGGTCAAACGGGTGCGGTACACCAAGACCGTTGACGGTAATGTGTGTGAACCCTTCGCTTGCGACCTGCTTGATGTAAGCGGCAGGATCGAAACCCCGGGCGTACCGTCGTGTGCCGACCAGGAAATCACTGTAGTCCCTTAGCCACTTGAAGGCGGGCGTCAGAAGCTTCCCATTCACAAACTCGTCGATGTTCTTCCCGCTCCAGCCTTTCACCTGGGTATACATCGCGTACAGGAGTTGCTCCTTTGAGACAACAAGCTCTCCCGAACCGTCGGAGCCAATTTTGAAATACATCCAACCGGAATCGTCGGCATACTCCTTCTTTCCATCGGGAAGCTGCGCGAAGTTTTCGTCGGCGATCGCAACTTTGAATAGTCCTGTTTCATCTGACGGTGCCCCCTTCTCGAAACCGACAACCTTCGCCTGCGGTGCCAGCTCGTCCTTGATCGCGTCCGCCACAGTGCGATCGACTTCCTTACCGTTCGCGGGATAGGCGATGATCTTCACATTCTTCATCGCCTCTTTTAGAGTCGACGCGCGAAGTGGAGCCGCTCCCATAATGAAACAGAGGGCGACCACGGGCAATATGTAAACTTTCAAAATACGTTTGATCATTTATGACTCCTGTGCTTTGTCAGTCTCGTAATAGAATGAAATCTTACGAAGTACACCAGCACTTCGCAAGTGTATAATTCAATCCTGCTGCTTGATTATAGGCCATAACTCTGAGCCAGAAAAAGATGTCCATACGGCATCATCATCGAATCGAGCAGGTTCCCCTCTTCCGGTGGAAGCCCGCCGAGTTCCCGGTCGATTCGATCGAGCCATGACAACTCCCTGGAGCTGATGTCAAGTGAATCACTTTTAGCCGCGTCGCGAATAATCGACACGGCCTCGTTCGCCGCGGCGATAGTCATCCGGTAGTGACTCTTCTCCTTGACAATTGCGGCGGCAATTCTCATGGTGGACTCGGGAGAGAGAACCAGTGCCTGTGGACTGAGGTGAACGTCGGACTCGACGAGCAGGTTCTGATACCCGTGCTCCGTTCCGGCCTCAAGAGCCTTGTTGAAAATCCGGCAGTCGTACGCCAGAAGCTCCATGTACGCCTCAGGTGCTGAGCCTGAGAGGAGCCGGACGTTCTGTACCGATTCGTTGCTCCACAGGTCGCACATTGACGCGGCAACATTACCGACCGGGCTGAAATGCGCGCAACTGGCGGATTTGCCTTCCATCGAGATCGGCGCACCCGTTATTGCTTTGATGACCGGTCCTTCGTACGCGCAGTCCTTAGACGGCCCGTAGGCCCCGCGCTCGTATGCCACCAGACTTCTTACAATACTTGCGGCCCTGACCACTGCCGCGAAAACCTCCGGCAACATGCCCTGCGAAGAGAGTTGCATGGCAGTATTCGCAAAACCACAAGCGGAGTCGCCACCTGGAACGACATCGTGTCGTGAACAGGTCGCGACAATACGATCCCACAGGAACTCCATATCTCTCGGCGCGAGCACACCCAGGGAAAATATCATTCCACCGACATCTCCGCGGAGCATCGCCTCGTCGTTCACTTCCTTTGCCCCGACCGATTCAATAGAAAGGATGTCCGCCCCCGCTGCCGCACATTGTTCAAATGAGTCAGCGAGTCTGTCCCAATATTTCCCGGACCGCAACACCGGTGGCCTTTCGGCGTCGCGTATGTCGGTCGGGGTTACACGCAAAGCACACGGTAACCCGTACTCTTCATGCGCACGCTTAAGTGCAAGGTGGAGAATCCTGGTAATTTCCGCACCCCAGGCTGGATTTTCTGTCATCGGGGGGAGCAATTCGAATTCGACCATCAATCCGGGAAGGCGCAAGCGCTTCGCCGAACGAACGATCATCTCGCCAATCTCTTCGTACTGTGAGACAATTTCGCCCCATGTCCTTTCTTCGATTAACATCGTCGGCAGCGTGAAATTGATCTCAGGATAAACTTCCCCGGATCCGACGCGCAGTCCGAAGCCACATGAGGTTGGCATTGGCGCTTTGCCAAACATAAGCTCGGATGAATCTTTGACGGCAAGCTCAGAGTAGGTTTTCAAAGTCTTCAAGTCTTCCATTTCTTCTGCTCCTAGGCCGCGACCGAGAGCATCTGTTTTACTTTTTCGACCGCTTTCACCGCATCCCGCGCGTATCCGTCGGCTCCGATCTCTTGCGCAAACTTTTCACTCACGGGCGCCCCGCCGACAATAATCTTGATCTTCGAACGCAGCCCCGCCTCGTTGACTGCCTCGATAATCGTCTTCATATTCAACATCGTTGTGGTCAGCATCGCGGAAATTGCGAGCAAGGCCGGGTGTTGCTCATTTATTGCCTCGATGAACTTCGCCGGCGTCACGTTCACGCCAAGGTCGACAACCTCGAACCCTGCGCCTTGAAGAAGGATGCCGACAAGATTCTTTCCGATGTCATGGACATCTCCCTTAACGGTCCCCATCAGAATTTTGCCCAACGGCTTCACGCCGTCCTTGGAAAGGAGAGGCTTCAATATTTTTAAGGAAGCGTGCATCGCGGTTGCAGATTGGAGAACCTCCGGTAAATACATTTCTCCTGTCCGCATCTTTTCCCCGACCACGCCCATCCCGACAATCAATCCGTCGTTCAGCACAGTCTGTGGGTTGACACCCGCATCTATCATTTGCTGTGTCAATTCCGCGGTGCTTTTTACATTCCCATCTTCCAACAATTGTGCAAGTTGCTCCAAATCACTCATTGTTCTTACCTCTGTTACAAGTGTCTGATTGATTTCGAATAATAACGAATCCCCGCCGCCTTCTCTTTGCACTCCGGGAGGCAGGCGGTATTCTGCAAAGGTCCAAATTCTTACGACTGGTTGCCGTACTCAGCCAACGGCATCGCGTATCGCTAACAATTTGTCCGATGGTGTGCCG
>JAJYGB010000573.1:3216-4985 GCA_021785235.1 Bacteroidota bacterium | reverse complement strand
AGGGAGCGGAGCTTCTCTTCGAGTCGCCGCCATTCATCGAGGGGGTAAACGTAAAGGCATTTTTCGACGCCACGCGTCACGACAAAAGTGTCATGCGCTTCCGAAGAGAGGCTTTTTCGCAGCTTCGCGGGGATGCTAAGCCTTCCCTTGGAGTCTAAAACGTATTCGTAGCGTCCTTTGAACGACGACATCTTCCTCTAAACTTTTCCGAAAACCGTTCGGACACATTTTTTTAGTAAACACTGGGAAGAGCAGGAAACTTCCCCACTTTTCCCCACCACGTTGGAAATTTAACCAACGGGCTCCAAAAGTCAAGCAATATTTTTACCCTTTTTCCCCACCCGATTAATCCCCGAATTTCCGCCAAATTTTACGCTCTTTTTCACATGTATTGCCGTTATAATCTCTGTAGTAAACAGAACAAACAAAAGTTTGGGTTAATTCTTGACAGCTAAACTTGTGTTGTGTAATTTACGTTGCGATGGCAAGAGGGTTAACTAAACGGCAAGGCGAAGCGCTTGAATTCATCAGGCGCTACATGAAAGATCACTCAAAACCGCCCACATTCCGTGAACTCGGCGAGCAGATGGGAATTAGCTCTACCAGGGCGGTCAGCGACCTCCTTAAAGCACTGGAAAGAAAGGGGTATATCGAGAGAGAACCCGGCCGCTCACGCGGCATCAACCTGCCCAGAACTGAACTTAATAACCCCGACCTTCCTCCTTCAGTCCGAACAATCCCCGTCGTATCAAGAATCGAATCACGGGAGATTATTTTCTCGAATATCGTCGATGTCCTTCACTTTGACTCAAAACTCCTCCCCGACGGAGAATTGTTTGCAGTCAAAGTCTCCGACGACGCGATGAATTTCGTCGGGCTCTTTAAAGGAGATTACGTCGTCTGCAGACGCGTCCCGCAGCCGGACCAGAACTCACTCGTCCTCGGAAGCGCGGCAGGCGTGCTGATTGTCAGGTTCTACGAACTCGCGAACGAAAAAGTCCATCTCAAACCCTCGAACAAGTCCTACCAGATACTCAGCTTCGCCCCTGACGACAGACAGTTCTTCGTCGCCGGTGAGGTCGTCCTGATATTCAGAAAGACAAAGTAATCCCTTTACCTTCGCTGCTATTAACGAGGTTTCAAACTCTGAAGACTTGCTCGCACTTCAGGGAGATTCTCCGCGCTCGCCAGCACCAGAAGCGTGTCTCCTTCCTGCAGGACGGTTCCGCCGCTCGGAACGATGTATTCGTCGTCTCTCCCGATCAGCACGACGAGCGTATCCTGCGGTAGGCCGAGTTCGACGATCGACTTGCCAATCACCGCAGAGTTGTAAGGCACGATAAAATCGACAAGGTCCGCATTGATCCCCTCCATGGGAGCAAACTCTATCGGGTGCCGCTGTCTGATTTTCATGGGGGCATCCACCTTGAGAAGTTTCGCTGCAAAAGGAACCGACCATCCCTGCAGCAAAGCCGAGGTAAGCACAATGAAGAAAACGAGATTGAATAGCATCCTCGCACCCGGTAGCCCTGCGATCAACGGAAACGTCGCAAGCACGATTGGAACCGCCCCTCTCAGCCCGACCCATGAAACGAATGTCTTCTCACGCCAGCCCATTTCGGAACGACTCATCGTGAGGAAGACGCCGAGCGGACGGGCGACAAACATCAAGAAGACAGACACCAAAAGCCCAACTCCCATCACGGAGGTCAACTGCGACGGATACACCAACAACCCCAGTGTCAGAAACATCCCTATCTGGCTGAGCC
>JAJYGB010000573.1:0-3206 GCA_021785235.1 Bacteroidota bacterium | reverse complement strand
GCCAGGCGAAACCGTCGAAGAACCTCAACAGGCTCTTCTTCTGGACGAATTCGCTGTTACCTGCCACAAGACCCGCGACATAAACGGCGAGGAACCCGCTCCCTCCGACGAGTGCCGCCGCTCCGTATGCAAACGCCACAAACGCAAGAACCATTACAGGGTACAGACCCTCGAACCATATCTTCAGCCGGTTCAGAGCAATTACCATCAAGTTCCCGATGATCAGCCCGAACAACAAACCGATTCCCATCTGAATGAAGAACATCCAAACGATTCCGAGAGGCGAACCCCGGCCCGACATAATTAGCTGAACGGTTCCGATGGTAAGGAAGACTGCCATCGGGTCGTTGCTCCCAGATTCAAGTTCAAGCAACGGACGGATGTGCCCTCTCAAGCTGATCTTCTTCGATCTGAGAACCGCGAACACCGCGGCGGCATCGGTCGAAGACACGACGGCACCGAGGAGAAAGCCGTCCAGAAGTGAATAGCCGAGAAGGCGAGCCGCAAATAGCCCGACGGCGAAGGCCGTTAAGAACACTCCGAGTGTAGACAAACCCGCCGCCTGCCAGAAAACCGGGCGGACCTGGGACCATCTTGTATCCAAACCTCCCGCAAAAAGTATAAAGATGAGCGCGACGATACCGATCGATTGCGCGACCTGCGCATTGTCGAAGTAGATTCCGCCTATCCCCTCCGAGCCGGCGAGCATCCCGATTACCATGAAAAGGATGAGCACGGGCAGACCGAGGCTATCCGAAACCTTGGCAATGAGGACGCTTAACAGGACAAGAATTGAGCCGATTAGAAGGAAATACTCGATCGGTATTGACTGCGCCAATTGCATGTTCTCACCTCAACTAACTCGGACGATTCTCGCGAATAGCTGTTCGGATCAAAGACGAAATGAGGGTACGACGGTGGTCCGCGCCACGGCGAAAGATCGGAGCCCTAATGTCATCCGGATTTAACTTAAGGGCATCCGCTCAACCATGCAAATTCAACGCGCTAACCGATTCGCATCACAAAAAATCCGGCAAGACCTGGCTCATGGAGTCTTGCCGGACGTATCAAGCCGCTTTTTCCGTCGACGGTATACTATTCCGCTTTGCCGAATTCCCTTATATCAGCCGGAGCTTCTCCGGCCGGAGCACGCTTAGTTTGCGATTGGACCATGATTCTTATGTGTTCGACAACATCCGGATTTGCAAGGGTAGTCACATCGCCGACCGGCATGCTGTTCGAGACAGCGGCGAGCACTCTTCTCATGATCTTTCCGGAACGAGTTTTCGGCATGTCTTCGGCTACCCATACGTGCGACGGCCTGGCTATCTTTCCGATTATGTTTTCTATCGCGGCGATAACTTTCTTCTGGACCTCGCCGTGGTCCATCGAGACGCCCGGCTTAAGAGCTATGTAGACTTCGGGTACTCTTCCCTTTACCGGATCGACAACCGGGACGACCGCTGCTTCCGCCACTTCGGGAATAGTGAGACAAGCCGACTCCAGCTCCTTCGTCCCGAGCCTGTGGCCCGCAACGTTGATCACGTCGTCGACGCGTCCCAGAATCCTGATGTATCCGTCCGCGGCATACAGCGCTCCGTCGCCGGCGAAATACGGCCAGTCTCTCCAGTCCTTGCTCTTCGTGTTCTTGCAGTACTTCGAGTAATATGTTTTCACATACCGGTCGGGATCACCCCAGATAGTCTGCATTATCCCGGGCCAGGGGTTTCTGATACACATGTTCCCCGCCTTCTTCGCCCCCGGCGGAAGTTCACTCGCGTTCTCATCGTATATCACAGGGTATATTCCCGGCACGCCCGGACCAGCGCTTCCAGGTTTCATGGGATCCAACGCCGGCTTCGTGCTGCAGAGGAATCCACCCGTCTCCGTCTGCCACCAGGTATCGACAATCGACGCCTCTTTCTTCCCGACCTCATCGTAGTACCATCTCCACACATCCGGCTCGATTGGTTCCCCGACGGTAACCATGAGTTTAAAATGAAAATTGTATTTCTTAGGCAGATCCGGACCGACTTTCCTGAGCTGACGAATAGATGTGGGAGCCGTATGAAAGATGTTGACGTCAAGCTGTTCGGCTATCCTCCACGGCCTTCCCGCGTCAGGATAAGTAGGGACGCCCTCATACATGACGTTCGTCGTCCCGAGCGCGAGCGGGCCATAGACGATATATGAATGGCCGGTGATCCATCCGATATCTGCCATGCACCAGTAAATGTCCTCAGGATGGATATCCAATATGTTCTTAGCCGTTCCGGCCACGTATGCGAGGTAGCCTCCCGTGCTGTGCTGTATTCCCTTCGGCTTGCCTGTAGTCCCGCTCGTGTACATGAGGAACAACGGATCTTCGGCAGCGACAGGAACGGGCTCAACCCGCTTTCCTCTGAAATCCTTGAGTACATCATCCACGAAATAATCTCTTCCGTTCATCATCGGTGTCTCAGAAAGGTACTTGCCGGGATGGCGACGCCAAACAAGAACCTTGTCTACCTCCGCACCGAGCTCCTTCGCGCGAGCGACCGCTACATCGGACTTCTCCTTGTGATTCTGGACTTTCCCGTTCCTGTAGTAACCGTCGGATGTAATCAGAACGCGGCTGCCGCTGTCGGCAATCCTGTCTCCGCAAGCTGACCCGCTGAACCCACCGAACACGACGGAGTGAATGACCCCCAACCGTGCGCAAGCCAGCATCGTGACGGGAAGATCCGGCACCATGGGCATGTGAATCGTGACTCTGTCTCCCTTTTTTAAACCGGCAAAGTCACGGAGAAGCGCGGCGGTTTCATTTACCCTCACAAACAATTCCTGATATGTGATAACCGTATGAGGCTCTTCTTCGAGCTCGGGGACAAAGATGATCGCGGCTTTACCCTTGCTCTTGGCGAGGTGTCTGTCGACACAGTTGTAACTGACATTCAGGAGCCCTCCGGCAAACCATTTCCAGAAAGGCGGATTGCTTGTGTCGAGCGTGGTGTGCCAGTATTTGTACCAGTCGAGCAGATCCGCGTATTCCTTGAAACACTCGGGGAAATTGTCTACACCGAATCTTTGAGTTACTTCGGCGTCGACCAGGTTGGCATGAGCGATGAATTTGGGAGTGGGTTGATAATACTCCTCCTCTTTCCAGTGAGCGGCGATCTGGGCTTCGTTGACCTCAAGTGAATTACTTCTGGCGTCCGCCAGGTTTC
>JAJYGB010000368.1 GCA_021785235.1 Bacteroidota bacterium | reverse complement strand
TACCCTTCTCCAGTTGCGGAGAAGGGGAAAAGATTGCGATGTGAAAAAGCCGTGCGATCTTCAGTCCGTACCAACCGCTCCATTTCATTCTATAACAGAATTGCTCGGGACCTAATCACCCACGTACTTCCCGATCCAGCCAAGCACGGTGTTCCACCACAGACGCGCGTCCTGAGGTTTCACGACGAAGTGAAATTCATTCGGGAAGTAAAGCATTTCGGAAGGCACATGCATCATTTGAAGCGCCGTAAAGAGCTGATATCCCTGGCTCACATCCAGACGGAAATCGTTCTGACTGTGGATAACGAGCATCGGTGTTTTGAAATTCTGCACATACGAACTCGGCGACCACTTGTGATAAAGAGCCGGATTAGTCCAGGGCGTTCCTTTGAATTCCCATATCGGGAACCACAGCTCTTCGGTGGAACCGAACGCACTTACCGCGTCATACAACCCGTCGTGACTGACGAAGCACTTGAAAACGCCGTTGTTGTTATGACCCTCCATCCAATTCATCATGTAGCCGCCGTAAGATGCGCCTGCCGCCGCGATCCTGTTCTTGTCGATGAATGGATAGCTTTTGACGACGTAGTCGACGCCCTTCATCAGATCGACGAAAGCCTTGCCTCCCCAGTTGCCGCTTATCTCATCCGTGAACTTCTGCCCATAACCTGTCGAGCCGCGCGGATTCACCATAACTGCCACGTAGCCCGGCGCCGCGAACATCTCGGCATTCCACCTGTAATGAAATTCATCCATCCATTGCCCCTGGGGCCCGCCATGCACGAGGTAAACCATCGGATACTTCTTATGCGGGTCGAAGTTCGGCGGCTTCACCATGAAGCCTTCGACATTGGTACCTCCCGCTCCCTTGAACCAGAACGGCTCCCACGGATTCATCTCAAGACCGCCCAGAAGCGCGTCATTTGCATGCGTCAACTGAGCCGTCTCGCCCGTTGCCAGGTCCATCTTATATAAGTCATTCGGATGTGTCACGGATTGCCGCAAGAAAACCATGTACTTGCCGTCCGGAGTTATTGCGAGATCTTCGTTTGTTGAACGCTCTGTCAATCTCTTCACCTTTCCCGTGGCAACTTGCACCTCATAAATGCTATGATATCCTTCATCATCTGCGTTGAAGTAGAGAGCCTTGCTGTCGGGCGACCATACAACTTCGTCGACCGATCTGTCATATTTCTCCGTCAGATCGATGATTCTTTTTGTCTGTCTGTCATAGAGCATGAGTCTCGACCGGTCCGATTCAAATCCCGGGATCATCTGAGCGCGGTAGGCAATGTAGCGGCCGTCAGGCGAGTAACGAGGCTGGTTGTCGTTCGCGGGGTTTGTGGTCATTCTCGTCGACGCACCGCCATCGACGCTCACGGTGAACAGGTCGTTGTTCGTACTGACGGCTACCATTTTGTCCGTATTTTTCACGTAGCAGATCTGTTTGCCGTCAGGCGAAAACGAGTAATCCATTCTACCTCCCAGATCGATAGGAGGCGTGTCGTAATCTCCCGGTGTAAGGTCAACCGTCTGACCTGTTTCAGCATTCACCACGAAAAGGTGACTTCGTTTACCGTCCTTCCAATAATTCCAAACCCTGTAAGGAAGATGAGTGAACAATTTCGCTTTCACTTTCCCATTCTCGAGCTGATTTTCTCTGGCGGCGTTGCATGAATCAGACGCGCACCCAGGGAAGACGTCCGACACAAACGCGATGTGCAGCCCGTCGGGAGACCAGAGTATCCCGCTCGCACCGAGGGCGATGCTCGTCAGCTTTTTCGCCGCACCGCCGTCTACGTCTTCCACATAGACCTGCGGCGTGCCGGCGGAATCGTCGGCGACGAAGGCGATCCTCTTTCCATCCGGAGACCAGATTGGTTCAGTATTCGACTTGAAACCTGTTTTGAACTCATATCCCTCTTCACCGTCGGCAGAGACGAGATAGATCGTACTCCATCCTTTATTCTCTTCCATGCTGTAGGAAGTGACCTGATAAACGATTGTCTTCCCATCGGGCGAGACCTGCGGGTCCGAAACCCTTTGGACCCTCCACATGTCTTCAACCGTGAGAGGGTGTCTTTGTTGTGAGAATGCGACGATGGGAAACAGGATCATCGCGAACGCAAATTGTTGAATCAGTCTTCGCATACCGTACTCCTTGAAAAGGTTCGCAAACATTTGAGATGAGATAGTCTTGACGGGACTACACGACTAATTTAAAACGCTAACCTGAGATATTCTTTCACTTAATGAGCCTATGTATTTCATACCCCTCATGGCTTCAACCGCAATTCACCGAGTTTATATACCATGTTAAAAATAGATGGATTCAGCTTGTTTTCGGCCTCTATTATCCGGCCATGCTCCAATCTTGACAATAAAATCCAGATTAGTTAAACTATAGTCGTTCCAATGGCATGAACCAGGACTGAGCAATGTCCCGAACAAATTACATTCGAAGGACCTTGCCGCGAGCCCCGGAGCAGCAGAATCAATCGGCAGGCGGTCCGTGATTTCCTTAGGTTCATGTGTCATGAGTTTCCGGCTTCATGCGGTCTGGGATCGATGGCTGATCTAGCAAGAACGAAAGCATTCCAAGGTGACTGCTGAGAGGCTACAAGCTTAGGAGTACGAGATGAGCAATTCCGAACTGACAGTAGAAAAATTAGCGAACGAACAATACAAGTACGGCTTCGTCACCGAGATCGAGACCGACAAGCTTCCGAAGGGATTGAACGAGGATGTAATAAGACTAATCTCTGAGAAGAAGAACGAGCCTGCCTGGATGACCGAATGGCGCCTGAAAGCTTACAAACACTGGCTTACCATGAAGGAGCCGCATTGGTCGAACGTCAAATATAATCCCATCGATTACCAGGATATCATATATTACTCCGCGCCGAAGAAGAAGCCGACGCTCAACAGTCTGGATGATGCCGACCCAGAGCTCGTGAAGGCGTTCGAGAAGCTCGGCATTCCCATCGAGGAACAGAAAAGGCTTGCAGGAGTTGCGGTCGACGCGGTGTTCGACAGCGTTTCAGTCGCGACGACGTTCAAGGAAAAACTGAGCGAGCTAGGAATCATATTCTGCTCCATGTCTGAAGCTCTCCAGAAGTATCCTGAACTTGTCAGGAAATATTTGGGCTCAGTAGTTCCCTACACCGACAATTTTTACGCGTCGTTGAACTCGGCGGTCTTCAGCGACGGATCGTTCGCTTTCGTTCCGAAAGGGGTCCGCTGCCCGATGGAGCTCTCGACATATTTTCGCATCAACGCTTCTGAGACGGGACAGTTCGAACGCACCCTCATCGTCGCCGAGGAAGGCGCCTACGTCAGCTACCTCGAAGGATGCACGGCTCCTATTCGCGACACTAACCAGCTTCACGCGGCAGTCGTAGAATTAGTTGCATTGGACAACGCGGAGATAAAATATTCTACCGTACAGAACTGGTATCCCGGCGACAAGGACGGCAAAGGCGGCATTTACAACTTCGTGACGAAGCGCGGAGCATGCAGGGGCATCAACTCCAAGATCTCCTGGACACAAGTGGAGACAGGGTCTGCCATCACCTGGAAATATCCGAGCTGCATACTTCAGGGGGACAATTCGGTCGGGGAGTTTTATTCGGTGGCCATGACGAACAACATGCAGCAGGCCGATACCGGCACAAAGATGATCCACATCGGTAAGAACACGAGAAGCACTATTATCTCGAAAGGAATATCTGCCGGGAGGAGCAACAACAGTTATCGGGGTCAGGTAAGGATTACTAAGAAAGCCGACAACGCGAGGAATTACTCGCAGTGCGACTCTCTTCTCATAGGAGACAAGTGCGGCGCGCACACATTCCCCTACCTGGAAACAAATAACCCGACTGCCCAGGTCGAGCACGAAGCTACTACCTCCAAGATCGGTACGGACCAGATATTCTACCTGAACCAACGTGGGATTTCGACGGAAGACGCCGTCAGGCTGATCGTAAACGGCTACTGCAAAGAAGTCTTCAAGCAACTTCCGATGGAGTTCGCGGTCGAAGCCACAAGGCTTCTAAGCATGAGCCTGGAAGGAAGCGTCGGGTAAACCAAGAACATGAATGGATGATTGGATTGTCGCCTGAAAGACTTCCGTACACCGCGCTATTCGTTTCTCGCGCCATGCGCCTGACGGATGTTTTCTCCCTATCGCTCCTAAAATTGAATTTTAAAAATCTGGAATAGCCAATGTTAGAAATCAGGAATTTACACGCATCTGTCGAAGAGAAAGAAATACTCAAGGGAATCAGCTTGAAGGTCAACGCGGGAGAAGTCCACGCCATTATGGGGCCGAATGGCTCCGGCAAGAGCACACTCGCGAACGTTTTGGCCGGCAGGCCGGAATACCGCGTCACGGTGGGCGAAGCGAAATTTGAAGGGAAAGATCTTCTAGCAATGTTGCCTGAAGTCCGCGCGAGAGAAGGGGTGTTCCTCGCGTTTCAGTATCCGGTGGAATTGCCAGGCGTGAACAACACCACTTTCTTGCGGACCGCGCTTAACGAGGCTCGTAAATATAAGAACCAGCCTGAGATAAGCGCGGGCGCCTTCCTTTCGATGCTGAAGAAGAAGATGCAGGTCGTTGAAATGCCCGACACGCTTCTGAGCCGCGCCGTCAACGAAGGCTTCTCGGGCGGCGAGAAGAAGAGGAACGAGATACTCCAAATGGCTGTGCTCGAACCGAAGCTCGCCATACTCGACGAGACCGATTCGGGCCTCGACATCGACGCGCTAAGGATCGTCGCCAATGGAGTGAACAAACTTCGCGCGAAAGACAACGCCATCATAGTCGTCACGCACTACCAGAGGCTTCTCAATTATATAGTCCCCGATTTTGTCCACGTCCTCTACAACGGCAGGATCGTGAAGTCGGGTGATAAGGAGCTGGCTCTTGAACTCGAAGATAAAGGATATGACTGGGTCAAAGACGAAACGGTGACGGCACAGTGAGCGATCTGAGGAAACATTTCCGAA
>JAJYGB010000116.1 GCA_021785235.1 Bacteroidota bacterium | reverse complement strand
CTCGCGATTATGATACCGGCCCTGACGAAGCCAAAAAGCCCGGCAAACAGCGGCGCCTGCATCTACCGAAGCTGCTTTTCCCAACCTCCGGGATGCTAATCTAACACTTCGAAACAAAGAGTCAAACCCTCATGAATCACAGGTCGAATTCTCGGGTTTCAGACGTCAGAGACCAGACATCAGAAGTCAGAAAGCTAGCCTTCTATCAGAAACGAGATCGGGTTGTTGATCATAGAGCCTGGAAGCCTAGCCGAAAACCCGATCGAACACGGATAATACGGATCATTACTGATTTCTGAGCGCCATGCGCCCTCCCGCATGTTCATTTTTTATATGAATGCGCGGGACACGGATCAAAATGATAATAATATCAGTGAGAATCCGTTGCTTCAGTGTTATCCGTGTTCAATGTTTTTCTTTTCCTGCCACGGACCCGCCTTTCGGCCGGATCTCCTGGAAGTCCTGGCTACGAAAGCAGGTACGGCTTCTCGTTGTAGAGCTTTATGATCAGTTCGCCGAAGAGTGTGTTTGCCCAGGCGAACCAGCTCCTCGTAAATTTCTTCGGGTCGTTCTCGTCAAACGATTCGTGCATGAAACCGGTACCGGCGCTCGCCTTCACGAGGGTTGAAAGGCATGCCGCAATTTCGGTGTCGTTGTCGCTCGTGAGCGCACGCATTATGATTCCGATCGGCCATATTTTATCGATGCCGGTATGCGGGCTACCGATCCCCTCGCCCGCCGACCCCTTGAAGAAGTACGGGTTATCCCCGCTGAAGAGAAACATCCTTGTGTTCTGATAGATCTGGTCGCTCGCCGGGACGCAATCAAGGTACGGAAGGGAAAGAAGGCTCGGAGCGTTCGCGTCGTCCATGAACAGCCGGTTGCCGAACCCGTCCACCTCGTATGAGAACATGTTGCCGAATGTCTGGTGGCTTGAAATCGCGTAATGCTGAAGGGCCTCGTAGACCTCATCGGCCATGGATAAGCACTCTCCGGCAAATTCTTTATCACCGGCGATCTCGACGAACATTTCCGAAAGCTGCCTTAGCGAAGCCACCGCAAAGAAGTTGGAAGGGACAAGGAACGGGAAAATTGTCGCGTCGTCGGACGGGCGAAAAATGGAGACGATGAGCCCATTCGGCTTGACCGGGTTGCCGTATCCGCCTCCGGCGACGGTGTCGCTCTGCCACGCCGTAACGCGCTGGAATTTGTACGGTCCCGGCCCGTCCTTCCGTTGCTGCTGTTTGAACGTCTTCACCACAAGCTTCATGGCTTCCCGCCAGTCGGCATCGAAACAGGAGACGTCGCCGGTTTTCTTCCAGTAGCCGTGCGCGAGACGGATCGGGTAGCACAGAGAATCGACCTCCCACTTTCGCTCGTGGATCCCGGGCTTCATCGCCGTTAGATCCTTGTCCCATTCGCTGCCGGTTGGCCCATAGTTGAATGCGTTCGCGTAGGGATCGAGAAGAATACATTTCACCTGCCGGTTAATGACGCCGGCGATGAGTTCCTTTAGTTTGGCATCCTCGCCGATAAGCGGCAAATACGGCCACACCTGTGCGCTCGAATCCCGCAACCACATCGCGTTGATATCGCCCGTAATAACGAAGGTATCCGGCTTGCGGTCGATCATCCCAAACTTAACGGTCGTATCGAGTGTGTTTGGATAACAGTTGTCGAAAATCCAGGCAAGCTCGCTGTTCCCGATCCCCTTCCTTACCTTCGCAATCTCCGCGTCTACCGCTTCGCTTACGAATTTCCTCTTCGCAATTGGCGGACGCTTGCTGACGTAGTCACCCGTGCCTCCCGTTAAAGGAGCACCCAGTCCGACGCGCAGAGGGTTTTTATTCAGAAGCGACAGGCCTGCAATCGCAACTCCGCCGGTTTTCAAAAAGTCTCTTCTCGAACCCATCGATTTCTCCTGTAATTCTAACGCTTCAGACCGACATTAACTGAAACACTTTCAGAGCTATATTGGTCGCCTCCGTCATCCCTAGCCAGAGCTTTGACCATATGCTTCCCACCCGGAACATTGTAGCAAACCCAATCAAACGCAATCAATCTGTTCACTGCTGACTCCTCACAAATTTCAGGGCTACTCAGAGAAGAGAAGGAACCGAATTATTTTCCCATGATTACTTCGACGCGGTTCTCACTCCCGGCTGGAAGGATCGGGACCAGCCCTTCGACAGGTTTCCCGTTCACGCGCATCGACCTGACCCCTTTCTCCACGTGGTCCGGATTGCTCACGACTATGTGGTAAGAGGCGCCACGCCATTGCCTGTCAACTTCAAACCCGTTCCACTCGGACGGGACGCACGGATCAATGACGAGTCCTTCGTAGGTGGGACGAATTCCGAGTATGTATTTCGTCGCCGCGGTGTAACTCCAACCGCCGCTCCCGGTCAACCATGGATGGCGCGCACGGCCGTATGCGGTGTGGTCCTTTCCCATAACGAACTGACAGTACGAATACGGTTCGGACTGGCGAATCTCGATCATGTCGTTCTGATTATACGGAAGGAGTGCGTCATATAATTTCATCGCCAGCTTTCCGCGGCCGAGTTTACATTCAGCAATTACCGCCCATGGATTCGGATGGCTGAAGATTGAGCCATTTTCCTTTATTCCGCGATACACACGCGTCACGTAGCCGATGTCGTCGTTTGGTTCTGTATATGTGGGCCAGTTGAGGTGCACACCGTACGGCGATGCCAGATATTTGTGCACAGCATCCATTGCTTTCCGGGCACGTTCCGGCGAAGCTGCCCCTGAGAGCCCGGCCCAGCTGTTGCTTTCGAGAAAGATCTTGCCTTCGTCGTTCGCCTTGACGCCAATCTTGATGCCGGCGCGAGTCACGCCGCGGGCATACCACTCGCCATCCCAGAGCTCGCGTTCGACCGATTCGCGTACCGCCTCGGCCATCCTGGAATATTCCTGCACATCGTTTTCATAACCCAGGAATTCCGCGGCTTCTATCAAATAGCGCAACGCCCAATAGTGCATGAAGGAGACCATCGCGCTTTGACCTCCGCCCAGATTAAGGCAGTCGTTCCAGTCGGCGCGCAAGCCTAGACAGATCCCGTTCTTCGCCGTCTGCTCGGCAGTGAAATCCAGCGAGCGCTTCAGGTGCTCGTAAACCGAAGCCTCGCCCTTGTCGGCAAACGGAATTACTTCATTGAAGAAACCAAGGTCCCCGGTCTCCATGACGTATTCACAAACGGATCCGACGATCCACAGCGCGTCATCCGAGCATACGTCTTCCATCCCGTGAATGATTGATTCGGCACTTGGAGTCGGAACAACGGTAGGGAGTTTGACGCCTGGAAGCTTGTCTTCCTGCGGTTTGAACACGTCCGGATCGAACAAGTGAAGGCCGTATCCTTTACTCACCTGGCCATGCAGAAGCTCACGGATGCGCTCCTTAACCTTCACCGGATTCGTGTGAGGAACCGCCATGACGTCCTGAGAAGTATCGCGGTAACCAAGGCCGACCCTCCCGCCGACTTCCACAAATGAAGCGAACCTCGACCAAACCACACACGTCTCAGCTTGATAGAGAGTCCAGGTGTTGATCATCGTGTTCAGGCCCTCGTTCGGAGTCTTGCACCGGAACACGGAAGTCTTGCGATCCCAATAATTCTTCAGCTCACCGAAGGCTGCATCAATATTCTTCGGATCTGAATACTTCTTCTTAATCGAGTATCCCTTCTCGTCGCGAGAGCCGACTCCCAGCATGAAAACAAGTCTGGTCTCCTCGCCCGGCTTCAGGGATATTTTCCTGTGCAACGCGCCGCAATGATTCCCGCCGAGCTCGGAGCTGTTCCCGCAGACCCCTCTATCAACGGCAGCGGGGTTTGTTTCAGTGCGGTAATTCCCGATAAACGTGTCGCGCACGCAATCATAGCTGTCGGGATTGAAATTGGATGCGAAGAAATGATAAGTCCACGGCTCATAGAAGAAATCATACTCGATGATTCCGTCTTTGTAGTTCGAACCGCTTGCATAGAGACTCATCTGCAGGTTCTGATTATCTATCTCGACGTGGTGAAAGGAAAACTCGATGTACGAGAACACGCTCAGCTCGCGCGGCTTGTTCCCTTTGTTTTTTATCCTGACGTCCCAGAGCTCCACGTCGTCGTCCAGCGGAATGAATATCAGTTGTTCGGCTTCAATGTCCCTGTAGTCGCACTGGAATTTCGAATATGACAGGCCGTGGCGGCAGGTGTATTTCGCCTTGGTAAAATCCTTGCCGACCGGCTGCCATGACACAGACCAGTATTCGCCGGTCTCGTCATCTCGCAGGTAAACGTAATGGCCGGGCCGATCGAGAGGGATGCCGTTCTGCCTGAACCTCGTTACCCTGTGATGTTCCGTGGATTTGTAAAAAGTATAACCGCCGGCATTGTGTGAGATGACCGTGCAAAGGTCCTTGACACCGAGATAATTTGTCCATGAAACCTGGACATCGGGACGTTCAATCACATATTCCTTGTTCGCTTCGTCAAAATAGCCGTAACGCATTTTCTAAATCCTATCGATAAAATTGTTTCATCAGGCGGGTGATGCCGTTTCGGAAGGAGCCGTTTCGTCCTCCACTTCCCGGAAGGGTACGAGCCAGGTAACCAGGAAGGCAGGGATGGTTGCGATCATTACCCAAAGAAAGAAATGTTTGTATCCGAGGAAATCGCTTATAAATCCGCTCATGGCGGAAGGGATCATCAGCCCAAGGTTCATGACGCCTGTGGCAAATGCATAGTGTGCCATCTTATACTTCCCGGGCGCGATCTGCTGCATCATGAACAGGGTAAGTCCTATGAATCCGAAACCGTAGCCAAAATACTCGAACACCACCGCGGTACCGATGGTAATGAGGCTCGTCGGAGTCGTGAATGCCAGAAAGGCGTAGACGACGAATGGGATATTGAAAAAAGCGCAGAGGATAAGGAGGGATTTCCGAAGCCCGTGCCTGGCAGTGAAGTAGCCCGCGAGGATCGAACCGAGGATGAAGGCCATCGGCGGAA
>JAJYGB010000349.1 GCA_021785235.1 Bacteroidota bacterium | reverse complement strand
CATATGCCGAAGCTTTTTATACCAGACAGCTCGGGAGTTACAACTGTCGCATCGGGTCTCTCCGATTCTCTTCCCCATACTATAATGATTCAGAAGAGGACGGAGCCTCTGGTGGGAAGGGGCGTGTTCGAAGGATTTGTGCTCGACAAGGGCGCCGTACTGTTGCCGCCTGGACCGCGTCCGAACCGGAGGATAGAGTTTATAGGAAATTCCATAACTTCGGGATTCGGCGTGCTTGGAGATTCCGCGAACTGCAACTTCAGTAAGCAAACCGAGGATGCGTGCATGTCGTATGCCTCCCAGGTCGCGAGAGATCTTCATGCCGACTACCATCTCATTTCCTATTCAGGAAGAGGAGTCGTGCGGAATTACGGCGACAGCAGCAGAACCTCCGTCGATCCGATGCCCGCGTTATACGACCGGACTTGCTGCTTCGACTCGACTTTGAAATGGAACTTCAGCTCCTGGGTGCCGCAGGTCGTTGTGATCAACCTAGGCACCAATGATTATTCCACTCATCCGTATCCCGACTCGTCTGTCTTCAAAAAAGGATATGAGAAACTGATCGACCGCGTGCGTTCATATTATCCGGGAGTTACGGTCTTCTGCGTGAGCGGCCCCATGATCGGTGAACCGTGCACGGGATACGTGCGCGATGTGGTGGAGCACGAGCGGAAACTCGAGGGGCGCGACAAATATGTCTACTTCATAGAGATTCCTAGGTCCATTATGAACGATCATGATTGGGGATGCGATATGCATCCTAACGTATACGGTTCCATGAAAATGGCCGATGTCGTCGTCCCGATCATAAGACTCTGGATGAACTGGTAGCGTATAACGGTCGTCGCCCCGCGTCATCGGAGGCAAACACCAACGAACCCATTTGAGAGAGGAGCCGATCTCATGAAGAGCAATGAAGATACGTCGACCAGCGATACTAACCTCGGCAGGAGGAACCTGCTTAAGAGCGCCTTTGTCGGCGGGGTCGTCGCCGCGGCGATGCCCGGCCTGGCGAGAGAAAACATTTTCCATTCGTTGAACCGGCCAGTCGCGCCTTCCGATCTTGACGAGATAACTTTAGCTGAACTGCAGTCCGGCCTGAAATCGGGAAAGTTCACCGCGCGTTCGATCGCCGAGGTTTATTTGAAACGGATAGCGGAGATCGATAAGAGAGGTCCGGCGGTCAACAGCATGATTGAGCTGAACCCTGACGCGCTCGAGATCGCTGACTCGCTCGACCGGGAAATGAAAGAGAAGGGCCCTCGTGGACCGATGCACGGGATTCCAGTGGTAATAAAAGACAATATCTCTACTGCTGACAAGATGTTGACAACCGCGGGCTCGCTGGCACTCGTTGGGTCAAAGCCTCCTGAAGATTCGTTCGTCGTTCGGCAGCTGCGGAAATCGGGCGCGGTAATTCTCGGTAAGACAAACCTCAGCGAATGGGCAAACATAAGGTCGTCCCATTCAACAAGCGGGTGGAGCGGGCGGGGCGGATTGACTAGAAACCCTTACGCTCTCGATCGGAACACTTCGGGTTCCAGTTCAGGCTCGGCGGTAGCAGCGTCCGCGAATCTGAGCTCATTGGCTATCGGAACCGAAACGGACGGATCAATCGTAAGCCCGTCATCGATCAACGGAGTAGTCGGAATTAAGCCGACCGTCGGCCTGGTGAGCCGGACAGGGATAATCCCCATCTCACATTCACAGGACACCGCCGGCCCCATCGCCCGATCGGTGCGCGACGCGGCTATACTGCTCGGCGCCATGGTCGGAGTTGACCCGAGGGATAAGGCGAGCCGGGCAAGCAAAGGGAAGTTCCACAGCGACTACACAAGATTTCTCGATGCAGACGGCCTTGAAGGCGCGCGAATCGGAGTGGTCAGAGGTTACTTCGGCTTCCTGCCGAAGGTCGACGAAGTGATCGACGGCGCGATCGACGCCATGAGGAAGAAGGGGGCCGTCATCATCGACCCCGTAGAATTCAAGACCCTCGCCAAATGGGGAGACGCGGAAGAGACCGTCCTGGCGTACGAGCTCAAAGCGGACATGAACAAGTATCTCGCGACGCTCGGACCTAACCAGCCGATGCACACGCTCGCCGATCTTATTCGCTTCGATGATGAACACAAGACGACGGAGATGCTTTACTTTGGACAGGACTTCTTCCTGAAAGCCGAGGCATGCGGCCCGCTGACGGATATGAAATACATAGCAGCGCGGGAGAAGTGCATACGGTTAACAAGAAAGGAAGGGATCGACGCAGTAATGACCAGATACAATCTTGACGCTCTTGTCGCGCCGACCGACAGCCCGGGATGGATGACCGATCTAATCCTCGGGGATCATTCCATCGGCGGAAGTTCGAGCGCTGCGGCGGTTGCCGGTTACCCTGATATAACCGTGCCGGCAGGTTTCATATTTGGACTCCCTGTGGGCATCTCTTTCTTTGGCCGCGCGTGGAGCGAACCCAAATTGATCAAGCTCGCTTACGCTTTTGAGCAGGCGACGAAGGCGAGAAGAGCGCCTAAATTTCTCCCTACGGCTGACCTTAAGGTGTAAGAGATTACTATCTAATGTAGTATGCCGCCGAGAGCCAGCCGCACCAATGCTTGTATGAGGCAGGCGCGGTCGTCCCCATGCCGGTGTCTTTCAATGGTAGAACTCCCTCAGTATACGAGTCGGAGTACCTGAGAAGCGTCCCGTTCAACCGCTTGCCTGTAAGATCGGAAACGATCTTCATTGAGGTAAGAAGTCCGAAAGGAATTGAAAATCTGCCGCACCAGACGACATCATTAAGGTTGGCAGTCAGGTCGTGCAGCCTTGCCGCCGTCAGGATCCCTTCGATGTCATCGCGTGCGATTCGCCTGTCATTTGCCGTCGCTTCCTGGTGAGCTTTCTTGTCTTCACCGTACGGGGAGTTATTGAAATCCTCGCCGTAGTGGTCCGCGTCCGATGAGATAAGGAAGGCGATGTCTTTTCCCGGCGTCAAATGATTTTCTTTCGCGTAGCCGGATATGACCGCAGCCAGCCTCTCGGATAATTCCTCCATTCGGTCGAAAGACATTTGCGTCACCATGATAGGCGTAATCTCAACGCGCGAATTGTAATATTGCAGGAAGGGGAGGAGCGCTTCGATTGAATGCTCCGAAGCATGCGCTTTGTCGCTCACCATGTACATTGAAGTGTCGAGATGCGTCTTTATGTATTCCCGTAAATGTGAGACGGCGACAGGACGCCCGAGGCCGGGCCAGTTCTCGAAGTTGTCGAATATGAGGACGTCGTGCGGGTCGCCGATCTCTTTCCTGACATCGCTGTGTGTCACTCCGAATATCACGACCTGCTTTGCCCTGAGCACACGATAGAGAGGATAATAAACCCTTGCGGCGTAAAGGTAATCGTCGTGAGGTGAAATAGCCGCGACAATGTTCGTCCGGGCGGGGGGCGCTTTCTCCGTTTTTTTGAGATAGGCTATCAGCCTAGTCATCTGCCGCGCGTCCCAGCAAAATCCCACGTTGTCCCGAATCGGCTTTGTGGTCTGCGCTGAGGAAGGCAAGGCGGCGGACACAATTATGATGACGAAAAGGGATATGGCACGACTCATAAACACTCCCGGCATTTCGGTAAATTTACATGATCCCTTGCTCAATTGAAAAGAGGGGCATGCCGATTATCATAAGCTCAATTTGGGAATTGGATTAGTCGAAGGTGTGCGTGGAGAGCGCCGCTGGTGGAAGTATCTCTACTTCATTCAGCGGGCTCAACGCTACGAAAATACTCGCCAAGCCGGATGTTATTTCTAATGGGGTTAGAAAGTATAGCTCTTGAAAATCAAAGAAGCGTCCGTCGTGACGAAGGGCTGTCGCATTATAGATGCCGGTCTCGGATAGCTTGGAAGGCTACCCACTTCGGGGAGGCCGGAGACGACTTCAACGGCGGTGAGCTGCAATCTCTGGCCAACCGGTATGACGAATGAAATGGTGCTTCCACTGTCAGGAACGCCATAGTAATGAAGAATCCATCTCTTTCTCTTCCCTGAAGGAAATATGGCGGACGAGTCTGATACAACTTGGCCGTCAACCGTGGAAGAGAGTATCTGTGCTCCCTCTTCGGCGGTGAGCGTGACATTTCTCGTGCCCGGCGCCGGCTTGAGGAGCAGCTGCATGAACTGGGCTCCGCGGAAGGTCGAATCGGCAGTCATAGTGATGGAAGCGGGCTTAATGTTGACAGGCTTGGCTTTACCTGCCATGGCTGGTCTTCTCCACCAGTCGGGGAAGAAATCCGGCATTGAGTCTATCGAGAGGCGGTTACGCATGAACTGCGAGGTCCATTCATCGGGCGAATTATCAAATGATATCCAATACGCCGTCGAGTCGTTAGTGTCCAGCGCGTAGTCCATGCTGTCGGCTTTGGGATGCTCGGCATCCAGACGATGAGTTAGGAGCGCCACTCCGGCGAATATGACGGCTATCGCGATGGCGGCGACAGGGAGAATCCATTTGTTAGGAGCGGTCACGATAGCCACTTGTGGGAGGAGTGTTTCGATGGTGAGTATTACGAGAACCACGATTCCCGCCGCCATCCCGGGGAGAACGCCGGTCAAATAAAGAAGATAAGAAGTCGAGGTCGTGAGATAAGTCCCGGGTATGGTACAGATTAGGAGCGCAAGCATTATCAGTGGAGATCTGAAGTCCGATTTAGGTCCGACGAAGAACAGTAGGAGTGCGAGCAGGCTGAAGATAAGGGGCCATTGGAACAGATAGGCGCCCTGAGGCGCGTAATTCGTTTCTGCGACCGTCGCCGCCAGCCACCAGAATAGGGCTCCCATTGCCATTTCTGAAGATCTGAAATATTTCCGCAAATAGACAAAGTATGCCGTCGTCAGCGCGACGGCAGCAAAAATAATCGCGATAAGGAACAGGCCGTCGTTGTAGAATGCCCCGAAATAAAAATGCTCCGCCTCCGGATATGTCTCCTGCAATACCTTCCACAAGAAATAACTCCCGACGCCGAGCAATCCCGGTGGAATCAGCGACAACAGCACACTTAAAA
>JAJYGB010000586.1 GCA_021785235.1 Bacteroidota bacterium | reverse complement strand
AAAGTAATCACGCTCTTCGGCGCCGCTCCGCCCGTGACTGCCACATCCAACCCGGCGATCGCGAATTCCGACCATGAACTGTCCTGGTGTTTCGGCTCTCCGAACAGACCAATGCAGAAGTCTCTTGCCCTGCCGGGGTCTTTCACCACCCAGTGCACGTTTTCAATACCCTTAATGTAATCGGATATTTCAGACTGTAATTGCTGCCGATGCGGCATAAACCTCCGATGCTCCGCTTGTTTTTAATATCAATGCGCATTCCTTGATGGTGGATCCCGTCGTGATTACGTCGTCGACGAGGAGGACCTTCTTTCCGGGAATTTCGTCAGCGAATGTCTTGCCGAGCACGAAGGCCCCCTTAATGTTCTTCTTCCTCCCCTCGGCGTCGAAGAGTGTCTGCGTCCGGGTCTGCCTGACTCTGGATAGTAGATTCGGGGAGTGCCTAATCAACAGGATTCTGCTCAAGCTCCTGGTGATCAGCTCACTTTGATTGTATCCGCGCTCACGCTGCCTTGCCGGATGGAGAGGTACCGGCGCGATAATATCGCACATCGACAGCCTCGGATCGTTCACAATCTTCTTCGCGATGAACAGACCGAACTTCTCGGCGATAACTTCGGCGCCGTTGTACTTAAGAAGGTGCACGGCCTCTCTCACGCGTGGGTCCTGCTCAAACAAAAACACCGCGTCTATCCTGTCCACCGATTCGTCCGCCAGGAATTTCTCCTCGATAAGTTGGATGATCGTCTCCGTCGGAGGGACGCGCTCGAAGCTGTCCCAGCACCGAGTACATACAAATGCCTCACCGCGTCTCAGTACCCGCTCGCAAGTCGAGCAGACCGGTGGATAAATGAAGTTTACGAAGGCTTCCGCAAACGGCAGAAGGTTAGATATACTGCTCATCTCTTTTCCGACAGTCTGTGAATTTCGTCGCGAAGCTCGGCCGCCTTCTCGAAGTCGAGGTCTTTCGCGGCCTGATACATTTCCCGGGTAAGCCGGTCTAAAAGATCAGCCCTCTGCTGCTCAGTAAGATATTTCTGCGGGGGTTCGGAAACGCTTGCCTGCTGAAGCCGCCTTGTCTTCTCCTCGCCCTCGGTCCTCACGTCTGCGATCGCTGTGGAGGCCATGATTTCCTCCGTCGACTTGACTATAGACTTCGGCGTGATGTCGTGCTCCACGTTGTAGTCGGTCTGGATCTTCCTGCGCCGCCCGGTCTCGTCCATCATCTTCTTCATGCTTTTCGTGACGGTGTCGGCGTAGAGGATTACACGGCTTCCGATGTTTCTGGCCGCCCGCCCGGCGGTCTGTATGAGGCTCTTTTCCGACCTGAGAAATCCTTCTTTGTCCGCGTCCAGTATCGCAACGAGGGACACTTCGGGAAGATCGAGCCCTTCACGGAGTAGATTGACACCGACCAGCACATCGAATTCGCCGAGGCGCAGGTCCCGCAAAATGGAGACTCGCTCAAGCGAATCAATATCCGAATGTATGTATTTCACACGGACGTTAAGCCCGCGAAGATACTCGGTCAGGTCCTCCGCCATCCGCTTTGTCAGAGTCGTCACGAGCGTGCGCTCCTTCAACTTAACCCGCTCGCGGATCTCATGAAGGAGATCGTCCATCTGGTTCTTCACGGGTCTGACTTCGACTTCAGGATCCACGATGCCTGTCGGCCTGATCACCTGTTCGACAATCACGCCGCCGCTTTTTTCAAGCTCGTATTCGGTCGGCGTGGCGCTCACGAATACGGCCTGGTTGACCATCGTCTCAAACTCCTCGAACTTGAGAGGGCGATTGTCAAGCGCCGACGGGAGCCTGAACCCGTATTCAACGAGTGTCGTTTTCCTCGACCGGTCGCCGTGGTACATGGCCCGCAGCTGAGGAAGGGTCTGATGCGACTCGTCGATGAACATGAGAAAATCCTTTGGGAAATAGTCGAGGAGGACAAACGGCCTCTGTCCAGGTTCTCTTCCCGTGATATGCCTGGAGTAATTCTCGATGCCGCTGCAGTAACCGACCTCTTTCATCATCTCGATGTCGAAGCGCGTCCGCTGTTCGAGGCGTTGAGCTTCAAGATACTTCCCCATCGCGCGGAGGTCGGTTAGTCTTTCCACCAATTCCGCCTCAATGCCAATAATGGCACGGTCGAGGTTTTCCTGGCTGGTCACGAAATGTCGTGCAGGAAATATCGAGACTTCAGGCATCTCCAGCGCGGGCACCCCCGTCAACGGATCGAATGTTTTGATCGACTCGATCTCGTCGCCGAAGAACTCCACCCGGATGGCTTCATCCAATTCATAAGCGGGAAATATTTCGACTACATCGCCGCGGACACGGAACACCCCGCGCAGGAATTCCACATCGTTTCGCGAATAAAGACTCTCGATCAGGAGCTGCTGAAGATGACGTCGTCCCATCTTTTCGCCCCGCTTGATAAGGACGACCTCGTTTTTGTAGTCATGCGGCGAGCCGATGCCGTAAATACAGGAGACCGACGCGACGACCACGACATCGTTGCGCCCGCTCAGCAAGGAGCTCGTCGCCCGAAGGCGAAGCCTGTCGATCTCGTCGTTTATCGAAGAGTCCTTCTCTATATATGTATCTGTCTGCGGGATATAAGCTTCAGGCTGATAATAGTCATAATACGAAATGAAAAACTCGACGACGTTCTCCGGAAAAAGCTGCTTGAACTCTCCGTAGAGCTGCGCCGCGAGAGTCTTGTTGTGCGACATGACGAGCGTCGGCCTGTTTATGTTCTGCATGATCTGAGCCATCGTGTACGTTTTGCCGCTCCCCGTCACGCCGAGGAGAGTCTGATGTGTACGACCGCTCTTTATGCCCTCAGTCAGCTCGCGTATCGCTTCAGGCTGATCCCCCGCGGGTTTATAGTCCGATACAATCTTGAATTTTGTAGACATATTCTCTCTGATTCCGCTCCTCGTATAAATCTAACCGTAAAACGGGCAAAAATGAAACGCTACTGCGGTCTGATCCGGGAAAACAATATTAGGCAGGTTACCGAAAGGAAGCGAGAAAGTCCAAGCTCCGTGGTTAAGCCGATCTTATCTAATCGACCCCGCACACGCCAGGCGTAGCCTGTAGAGTACCGTCATTCTACCGCCCATTTCTTCCCGCCTTTCATGTCACGCATGGTGTCTTCTCCGCAGTCCGTGCAAACGGAAGAGGGTCGGCAAGTACGACTCACCGCGATTGCCACGTTGTTATTTCCCGGTAAGTACCGACTTAAAAACGTAGCCGGCGACCTGTGGATTCTCTTTGAATCTTCTTATCGAATATGCATACCACTGTTTGCCGAATGGGACGTATACTCGAAGCGCGTGCCCATCGGCGACTATCTTATCTCTCAGATCGGATCGAACACCGTAAAGCATCTGGAATTCGTAATGGTCGGGTTTCACGTGGTCCCGGCTGAGCATACCGTATGCGGCGTTAATCAGGTAATCGTCATGCGTGGCTATGCCGACCCGACAATCTCCCTCCATGAGCATTCCAAGGAGCTTAAGGTAGTTCTGCCTGATCTCGTCGCGGCCCTTGAAGGCAATGTTCTCGGGTTCGACGTAGATTCCTTTGCACAACCTTACACTTGCTTCCATTTCGACAAGGCGCCTGACATCTTCCTCGCTCCGCCGCATGTAAGCCTGAATTACGACGCCGGTGTTATCGAATCCAGCGGAGCGAAAACGCTCATAGATGCCAAGCGTAGCAGTGGTGACGCTCGAATCCTCCATGTCGATGCGGACAAAATTATTGAGGCTCCGCGCGGTCTCCATTATCCTCCTGACGTTCTCGAAGCAAAACTCCTTGTCTATATTCAAACCGAACTGGGTGAGTTTAATGGAAAGATTCGCATTCAACTTGTTTTTATCGATCATCCGCAGCACTTCAATTGCCGCATCTGACGACAATGTCGCCTCTTCTTTAGTAGTGACATTTTCTCCGAGGACGTCAATCGTCGCCCTCATCTGTTTTGAGTTGAGTTCCTTTACGAGCCTGTTCGCGTCTTCGATGTGCTCTCCTGCGATGTATCGCATGGCAAACCGCTTCACAAATCCTTTTGGGAAAAGCTGAAGCGTCGATACAATTACATTGTTCAGCGGGTTCATTAATTCTCCGATTAGAGTTGGGTTATGCTCTTTCTTCCGGCAAATCCCGATTGTAACGGGTGCCAGAAAGCTATGTCCTCTTCGCCCAGTTTGTAACAGAGGTAAACCTCTTCCCCGTTTTCCCTGAAGTGCGGAAAGTCTATCAATCCATCCGCCAGGCTTTTCACAAGTATTCCCTTGTCAGCAATGCGTTTGACGGTGTCGACGAGTTCGTCGAGCTCGGGAGGATAATGGCCTGTGCCGTTCGGCCCGGCACCACCGAAGTATTGATGCCTGTAGACATCGTAGTTCTTCGCATTCAGCGCCTTTTTCAACTCCACTACACGGGAAAGGTCCGTCAGGATGGATTTCAGTATCGCACGAGCTTCTTCAAGTTCGAAGTGTCGGGTGTGCAAAGACATGTCGATGAATTTATCAGAGCGGGACTGCAGAATCAAACCACAAAGAATCCTTCAGGCGATGCCGTCCGAAGGATCATATCCCCGGCGGCGGCGGTGAATTCCACATCGTTGACCTCAACGTCGTCCTGTATAGAGGATTACGGGCGGGGGTTACGAAGAAACACAAACCTGAGTCAAAAATCAGAAACAATAGCGAACGAGATGCCAATGCCGTGAAGGAACGTTTTGCCAGTCAGGACGGAGAAGGGAGAAACACAACCGCCGTGTTATGTCAGGGACGGGTTCGTTTGCTTTCCAGGACTTCCCTCGCTTTCCTGAGTAAATCCACGGGGTTGTACGGTTTCTGTATGAAAGCGTCGACGCCTCGCTCGAGCATGTTTTGCCGGTCGGCTTCGTCCGCAAATCCACTGACCATTATTACCTTTATATCCGGCTTCAGTTTCTTCATGGCCTCGTAAAGATCGAGCCCGCCGACTTTCGGCAGACCGATATCCGACACAACGAGTTCGATGTCCTTGTGGTCCAGGAAAA
>JAJYGB010000050.1 GCA_021785235.1 Bacteroidota bacterium | reverse complement strand
CGAGTTGAAGAGCGGAGTACCCTTCTCGTCCTCATCCAGTGTTCCGAAAGGACATTCTTCAGTACACCTCTTACACTGGGTACACCGCTGCAAGAAGAATTCCGGATACGATTGATCGCCGGACCTTGGATGGACTGCCTTTCCGGATTTGACTGAATGTATGAGCTGGATAGCTTTTAGAGTGGCGCCGTAAGCATCGTTCCTGGCTGCGGAGAAATCCATGGGTGAACGCCCGGCGGCATAAATACCTGTCCTTCTCGTCTCGTACGGAAAACATATGTAATGTGAATCGGGGAAGCCGTATTTCAGCGTCGGCAAATCCGTGCCCTGCCTGTAAGCAAGATTCAAAATCTTCGCCCCGGCCTCGGCGGAGGCGGCCGCCTTCTTGCCGTCAAGAGTCTTTCCATCCGAGGCAGATTCCTGATCGCCGGCTCCGATCTCACCGACGAGCGTCGACGGAACCATACCTGTGGCTAATACGACCACATCCGATTCTATCCGGATCTTCTCACCGAGCAACGCGTTGTCGACGTCGATTAGAATGGAACCATCATCAGATTTACTCAATCCTACGACGTCTCCCTTGGTGAGAAATATGTTGTCCTCGGCTTGAACGCGTTTGTAAAACAGTTCATGCTGCGCGGGTGTTCGCATGTCCCTGTAGATGATATACACGAGCGCGTCGGGATATTTCTCTCTGATATACAAAGCCTGTTTCAACGAAACCGAGCAGCAAATCGAAGAACAATACGGAAGGTGTTTCTCGTCTCTGGAGCCCGCACATTGTATGAACGCGACACTCCTGACGGGCTTGCCGCCGAGAAGAGGTTTGTCACCACCATTCTTGAAATGCTCTTCGAGCTGGATGCCCGTAATGACATTTGCGATTTTTCCGTATCCCAAATCTCCGAGCTTATTCGGATCATACGGTCTCCAGCCGGTCGCCTGGACTATCCCGCCGGCTTTGAAAAGCTCGGTGCGCGCCCCGTCATTGATTCTTAGAACAACATCGAAATCCCCGGGCTCACCGGAGATTTTCTCGACCTGACAGGACGTAACTACCTTGATCCTCTCGTTCGATTCCACCCGGGAAATTAATTCGTCGATTTTTGAGTATTCCGGCTCGGTATAAGGAGGTTCGTACGGAGAGATTTTGTAGAGTTTGCTCACCCAACCTCCGAGCTGCTTCTCCTTTTCAGCCAACACGACGGGATAGCCGGCCTTTGCCGCGCCAAGGGCGGAAGTCAAACCCGATACACCTCCTCCTACCACCAGAATGGTCTCGTTCACGTCCTTCAGCATCGGCACGGGAGGTTCTGAGTTCCGGACTTTCGCGATTCCCATCCGGATATAGTCTTCAGCGAGCATCTGCGTGTCTTCGTCGTTCGGCTTGTGAGTCCAAGCAACATTCTCTCTAAGATTGACGCGGTCAACCATGACATCCGAGCCAAACTGAAATACGTCGGACAGAAATCTCTGCGAACATCCGCCGATCACTACACGATTCAGATTATCGCTTTCAATGTCTTTTCTGATTACATCGATACCCGCTTCGCTGCAAAGCCAGCCGTCAACTTTACAGACCGGGACTTTATTTTCGGAGGTCGCGACCTTCGCGAGTTGCTCACAGTTCAGTGATTCCCCGATTCCGCATCCCGAGCACAGATAGACTCCAACTTTTGTCTCTATCGCCATGACGTTAATTCCCTTTGATTGAATGAATTGCTCTCAATACCGAACCGGTTGCCTCCTGGACGACCGCGGCAACATCTTTGGGCTCGGTATTCACGCCACAGCCGATCATTCCGCTTCCGTCAGACGTGAAGAAACCGTTGCTGTCAACTAACGAACGATCAACCGGTAAATCCCGGGCCACCGGCTTCATCCCTGTCGCGAGGACCACAAGATCGACACTCTCCTGTATGAGTTTACCCGTCAGCGAGTCCTCAGCCTCGACGATAAGCTTGTCCGGAGAAGTACCGTGAAACACCTTTGCAACTTTTCCTCTGTGGAAATATACTTTCTCGTCCTTTTGAACGTCACTGTAGAAATCTTCCAGCAGGCCGCCGGTCCGGATATCTATGTAGTGAAGATGGATCTCCGCGTCCGGGTATTGTTCCCGGACATATCGCGTTTGCTTCAGAGATGCCATGCAGCAAACGGACGAACAGTAGCTGAGATGGTTCTCATCCCTGGAACCTGCACACTGCACGAAGGCTACGCTGCTTATCTTTTCTTTCGTCGACGGCTTCACAATCCGGCCGCCTGTCGGGCCGTTTGGTGCGGCAAGCCTCTCCATCATCACGTTCGTGATGACATCCGGGAATTCCCCGAAACCTAAGACATCGAGTTTCTTTGCATCATAAGGTTCCCAACCGGTCGCCCAAATAATAGAACCCGCTTCTATAGCGATGATTCTCTCCTGTTCAGCCAGATCTATGGCTCCGTACTTGCAGACCTCGACACATTTATTACAGCTGCTTCCCGCACAGGTTGTCGAATCTATGACATATGTTTGTGGATATGCATCTTCGTGGGAAAGATAAATAGAAGCCGTCTCGTCCATGTCGTAATTGAAATCGTTCTTTCTCGATTCCGGACAGACTTTCACGCATTCGCCACAGGAGGTACATCTGTTGTTGACGTATCTCGGTTTCAACCTGACATTGGCTTTATAATTTCCCGCTTTACCTGAAACGTCGATGACCTCTGCGCGCGTGAACAGCTTTATCAGTGGATTGGTGCGCAGCCGTTTGATATTTATTTCCAGCCCGCAGCTGGGCGGACACAGCTTTGGAAAATATTTGTTGAACTGCGAGACTTTACCGCCTATGTAAGTCCTCTTTTCGAGCAAGCTTACGGTCATTCCCGTTTCTGCGGCCTCTAAAGCGGCGTTAATTCCCGCTACACCGGCACCCACAACCAGGAGGTCGGATAATATTGGTTTCTCAGTCATAGTATCCCATGTTTTATTTATTCGTAGTAGCTGACGATCGACTTTCTGACTTCAATTGTTTTTACGCCTTGAACTTCCGACAGTACGGCCCTTATGTCGCTTTCCCACATTCCCGCGCCGACTCTTGGGCAGTTGCCGGTCACAACCAGCGAGCCGTTGACCGAGTCCGCATCGATCTCAACATCACTTCCTCGTGTTCGTGGCGACCGCTGCAAATAAACTTCCGCGAGTGAAGCCAGGTGTAGATTACGCAGCATCTTGGTTGCTTCCGGTGTGGATTGAAACTCCTTCGCCGAGACCGACGTCGCGATGAGATCCGCGGCAAGGCTAATGCTCATCCGTTCTATGTTAATAACGAGATCGTAGTGAGAGGGGTCCCTCCAGTTGACGCCATACAAAAACTGAGACCATTTGAGTCTTCTTTCATCGATCATCTTTATGTAGGACACTACTTCTTCCCTCGACTTCCCTCCCTCTTTCATCAAAGTCTTGATCCTGAATTCGGTTGGAGCCGTCAGCAGGACGCGAAGTACGTATGGAATCTTCGTCAGAAGGAATTGCGCGAGGTGGCCGTGGTAAATCAGATCTCCTTTGAGAGCAAAATCGAATAGCGCCGTCTGGAAACAGCACAAATACTGTTTCTTCCTGTCACCCATCTTATCCAACAGGCGCGGCGCCTTTTCAATAAACGACAGCTCGCCTAATTCCGTCTCCTTGATCCCATACTTCTCTGCCGCCGCGAGAACGTCTTCTCTCGTGACGATCGGGCAATTAATTTTCTCGGAGACCGTCTTGGCTAGCATCTCCGCCGCGCTCAAAGAGCCTCTCGAAATAGTTATAATCGGCATAATACCTCCCGGCTGTCAAGCCCGTTCATCTCATGAAACATCTGTCTCTGTGGTCACACGTCTTCTAGCGGCTTCGGCGAACCTGTTCGCGGCAGTGTAGAGCAGATTGCCGCCGCCTAAATATGAAACGTTCTTATACCCGCGATTTAGAAATACTCTCGCGGCCTCATAAGCTCTCGGGCCTTTCTCGCATACAAAAAGAAACGCCTCATCAGGAGCGAAATCGTTCAGCCTCGTCCGAAGATCGGACAGCGATATTTGGATGAACTTTCCCGGAAACGGGAGAGACTCTGCTTCGGACGATTCTCTCACGTCGATAATGGTCCCCTCAAAAGATGCAACCTGGGAGGGACTTAGGTTCCTAACGCCGTCCAATTCCTGGTTGCATGCCATTGCGCCCAAATGGTTCAACGGGGATATCGGCGATGAATGGGCGGGAGTGTATCCGTGCTCGACATCCAGAAGGGCCTCGACTGTCTTCCTTTCCGCCAGTAGTTCAGAAAACACATCGATATATCTCGTCACTTCTCCCTCTCCGACCAATTGGAGACCCAGTAATCGCAATCCAGGTTTTTCGTAGACGAGTTTTCCCAGGAGAAGCTTCGCCTCGGGATGGTAGTCCGGCCTATCGGACCAGCAACCGATCACACTGCCGGTTTCAAGACCGAACTTCCGGGCTTTCTTCTCTGTCAGGCCGGCGGCACAGACGATGTTCTCAAACAGCTTGAGCGATACCGTAGCGACCGCACCCTTGAACGAGGCGTTCCTTCCTGCGATGGAATCGGCGGCAACTCTCCCCATTCTATTAGACAAGGATCCGAAGGAGAGACAATCCGACGCGCCTGTGACCAGGTCCATGATTTCCGCGCAGTCTCCTGCAGCCCAGATGTTCCGAACGTTTGTTCTCATTTGGTCGTCGACGAGGATTCCGCCGTGAATACCCAGGCGTATGCCGGATTTACGGGCGAGCTCGGCATTCGGCTTGACGCCGAGGCAGTAGAACACATAATCAGACGGAATTCGCTGCCCGGTTTCCAGGACAACCACGGGCGATCTATTCTCGTCTATTTCAATCTTGTCCACCGCCGTCGAAAGCAAGAGATTCGCCTTGTCCGGCTTGATGCAACTTTCGAGGTAAGTTGCGATTTCCTCGTCAAGAGATCCGGATAATAGCGACTCCTCCTTCTCGACCAAATCGGTTTCAATACCCCAGAGCGAGCTCAACGCCTCGATCATTTCACAGCCTACGAACCCG
>JAJYGB010000455.1 GCA_021785235.1 Bacteroidota bacterium | reverse complement strand
TTGGCAGTAGACATCGTGTCAATTGCGCGACGGACACCAAACTGTCGTAAGTTCCAAGCTCCAATCTGCAAGTTCCAAGTAAAGACAAAGCTCCAAAATGTAAGGCTTAATTACTTCGACGCCGGGGAGCTCTTTACAATTTTCGCGAAGGAATCCGCTTTCAGGCTCGCGCCTCCGACGAGCGCGCCGTCCACATCCGGCCGCGAAAGAAGCTCGGCGGCGTTTTCCGGCTTCACGCTTCCACCGTATTGGATGGTCAGCGACGCGGCCGCGGCTTTGCCGAACAAACCTGCGACGGTGGATCTTATGAACGCGTGTGCGTCCTGTGCCTGCTGCGGAGTGGCGTTGCGCCCCGTACCGATGGCCCATATAGGCTCGTATGCAATGACGAGCGAAGCAAGCTGCTGCACGGTCAACCCGTCGAGTGCCGCCTTGACCTGCCTCTCAAGCACCTTCTCCGTGACTCCTCCGTCCCGCTCGGCCAGCGATTCACCGACACAGAGGATGACCTTCAGGTCGGACGAGAGCGCCTTCTTGACTTTCTTCGAGACTATCTCGTCCGTCTCGCCGAAGAACTGCCGTCTCTCTGAATGCCCGACTATTACGTAGTGCACGCCGAGCGCCTTTAACATTCTACCGGATATTTCACCGGTAAACGCGCCGTCATTTTCGTAATGAAGATTCTGCGCTCCGAGCTTGAACTCACTGTCCTGAAGCAGTTCAGCGACGGCGTCGAGCGCTATGAACGGCGGACATATGATTACCTCCGCGTTCGGGTCAGTATCCTTCATCTCTTCCTGGAACGCATATACAAATTCGGATGCCTCGTCCACGTCTTTATTCATTTTCCAGTTTGCCGCAACGATAGTCTTTCTCATGTGCCCTCTCTCTTGAAAGAACAAAGTTTCAAATTCCAAGCTCCAAGGAAGCTCCAAAAACCAAAGGCAGAAAAACCGAATATCCTCATTTCTTTTTAACTCTTATCTGTTTTCCTTTTTGTTCGGAACGTGGTGTTTGCCCTTTGGAGCTTGCTTGTGTCAGTTTTTCAATTTCTCAAGTTTCTGCCGCAGCAGGTCATTCAGTATCTTCGGGTTAGCCTTGCCACGCGTCTTTTTCATTATCTCGCCGACAAAGAAGCCGAAGAGCTTCTCTTTCCCGCCGATATACTTCTGTACTTCGTCCGGATTCGATTGTAACACTTCCTCGACGACTTCTCCGATAGCGGATTCGTCCGACACCTGACGGAGGCCCTTCTTCTCGACGATCGCATCTGGGTCGTGACCCGACTGCAGCATCTCTTCAAAAACTTCCTTCGCGATCTTCGTGGAAATTGTGCCTTCGTTGATCAGGTCGATCATCCTTGAAAGCTGCGCCGGCCGGATCGAAAACTCCTTGATCCCAATGTTCCTCTCGTTCACGACGCGCAGAACATCGGTCATCAAATAGTTGCTGGCCTGCTTATACGCCTCCTTTGACTTGACCTTGAAGCTGGTCACGACCTGCTCGTAGTATTCCGCCACATCCTTTTCAGCCGTCAGGACTTCGGCGTCGTATTTCGGGAGCGAAAAATCACTCATGTACCTGTCGCGCCGTTCCATCGGCAGCTCAGGCTGAGCAGCTTTGACGCGCTCTATCCATGCATCGTCTATCACAACGGGTACGAGGTCAGGATCGGGGAAGTATCTGTAATCATTCGCCTCTTCCTTCGACCGCATGGACCTGACTTCATTGGTATCGGCGTCGTAAAGGAGCGTTTCCTGCTTCACATGGCCGCCGGACTCGATTAGAAGGTACTGCCTGTCTATCTCGACATCGATCGCTCGCTCGACATTGCGGAAGGAATTCAGGTTTTTTATCTCTACCTTGGTGCCGAGCTTCTCTTCGCCGCGCAGACGAATCGAAACGTTGGCGTCACATCTCAAGGAGCCCTCTTCCATATTGCCGTCGCAGACACCGAGATATGTCACGGTCTGCCTGATCTGTTGGAGATAGAGGTACGCTTCTTCGCCGGAGCGTATGTCGGGTTCGCTGACGATCTCAAGGAGCGGCACGCCGCAACGGTTCAGGTCGACAAAAGTTTCGGATCCCTGATCGTGAATCGACTTTCCTGCGTCCTCTTCCATGTGAATTCTGACGAGTCCGATTTTTTTCTTCGACCCGTCTTTCTTTTCTATTTCCACATGGCCCCCGACGCATATGGGCTCCTCGAATTGGGAAATCTGATATCCCTTCGGAAGATCGGGATAAAAATAATTCTTCCTGGCAAAAATCGAGTACGGAGTGATCTTGCAATGAGTGGCAAGCCCCATCTTTATCGCGAACTCGACGAGCTGTTTGTTCAAAACGGGAAGTACGCCGGGCATGCCGAGACATACGGGACATACATTCGAGTTTGGGGGATTACCGAACCTCGTCGAACATCCGCAGAATGCCTTCGTTTGCGTGAGCATCTGCGAATGCACCTCAAGTCCGATTACGGCTTCGTATTTATTCCAATCCAACTATCTAAATAAGATTTTAAATTTTGAATGTTGAATTCTCAATTAATTTGAAATTGAGAATTCCTCTTGGTCTAGTTTCTAAGCGCGGAAACCACTTTCTCAGCAGCATCCTTCAAGCCGTTCGCGACCGCGAAATCGAGTCCTGAGTTCTTCAGAAGCTCCGCCCCTTCCTTCGCGTTCGTCCCTTCGAGCCTCACGACCACCGGCAGATTGACAGAGACTCTCTTCGCGGCTTCTATAACGCCTTGAGCGACGCGGTCGCAGCGCACTATTCCGCCGAATATGTTTATGAGTATCGCCTTCACGTTCGGGTCGGAGAGTATGATCTTGAATCCGTTCGAAACGGTCTCGACATTTGCGCCGCCGCCGACATCGAGGAAGTTCGCGGGCTCGCCACCCGTAAGCTTTATGATGTCCATCGTCGCCATCGCGAGTCCGGCTCCGTTGACCATGCAGCCGACGTTGCCGTCGAGCTTGATGTAATTCAGATGCGACTTGGACGCCTCCACTTCGAGCGGGGATTCTTCATCGAGGTCTCTAAGTTCAAGAATGTCGGGATGACGAAAGAGCGCGTTGTCGTCGAAATTCATCTTCGCGTCGAGAGCCATGACGTACCCCTCGGTAGTCAGGACGAGCGGATTGATTTCGGCAAGGCTGGCGTCCGTTCCGAGATACGCGTTGTACAGCGCGGTGAGAAACCTCACGCCGTTCTTGTAAGCATCACCCTGCAGGCCGAGTCCGAACGCAAGCTTCTTCGCCTGGAAAGGCATGAGTCCGAGACCGGGGTCGACAGTCTCCTTCAGAATCTTCTCCGGCGACTCGGCGGCGACCTTCTCTATCTCGACTCCGCCTTCGGTAGATACCATGAAGACGTTCTTCGAAGTCGAACGGTCAAGCACTATTCCAGCGTAAAGTTCCTTCGCGATGTTAATGCCCTGTTCTATCAGAAGACGTTTGACAACTTTACCTTCAGGTCCGGTCTGGTGAGTAACGAGCGTCATGCCTAATATCTGCGAGGCAAGCTGCCTGACTTCGTCAAGGCTTCTGGCTACCTTTACGCCGCCGCCTTTCCCTCGTCCACCCGCGTGAATCTGGGCCTTTACTACCCAAACATTTCCGCCTATTTCCTGCGCGACCTGGACCGCTTCATCGACACTGAACGCGACCTTTCCCTTCGGGATAGCCACGTTGAATTTCTTGAGAATCTCTTTTGCCTGGTACTCGTGAATTTTCATCCTGTTTCAATCCCCGCACCACTTGAGGTACGAATTTTTCGTTTGCACACAGTGATAATCTCGAAACAATATAGGAAAGAGCCCTTTGGAACTCAAGAAACGGGGGCGTAAAGCAGATGAAGGATTTCAGATTACCTATCCGCCCTCATTTTCTCATATCACTCGGCCAGATACGGATACTATCTTGCCAGCACGAGTTTTTTCGTCTGAGCGAAAGTTCCTGCCAGTAGACGGTAAAAGTAGACACCGCTCGGCAAATCACCGGCATCAATTTTCACCGAGTGGCTGCCCGGAGACTCGATCGCCTTCACAAGGACTCTCACTTCCCTACCGAGCACATCGTAGAGAGCTAGAGTGACCCTGCAAACTTCTGCTAGCCGGTATTGGATAGTAGTTGTTGGATTGAACGGGTTCGGATAGTTCTGTTCCAAGACAAAAGCAGTTGGAGCAGTCGGTCCGGGTCTCGCTATGCCCGTCAGTCCTCCGTTCGAAGTATATAGGATTGTTCCTGAATCGCCGACGACAAAACCATGTCTTTCGTCGACAAAGGAAATGGCTCGCAAATCTGGCAGCGGCATCATAGAGTATCCTGGAGCAAGTGATACCCATGAGTCACCACCGTCAGTCGATTTGATAATCGCCCCCCTTTGGCCGCACGCATAAATCAAGCTGTTAGAAGGAGCCGAGACACCGTACAACGGGCCGCTACCTGGAACGCCCGATAAGATTTCCCACCCTGAAGTGTCGGAAGAAGACGTCCGTAATATCAAAGGCGAAGTCCAGAAGTCGCCTCCAGCACCGACGATGAAGCCATGACCTCCGCCGTAACAAAACCCTCCTTCGAAAGCCTCAACTCCAAGCCCTTGTAATTGAGGAAGTACATTCTCACTCCATGGCGTCGGTGGAAATTCGGTCTTAGAACATATCGATTTAGCCGTGAGTGCGTATACCGTTATTATTCCTACGGTCGGCCCATAATATGTAAACACGGACCTTACCGGCCACTCACTTATCTTTTCGGAAGACCAAGTTTTTCCACTGTCAAGCGAATGAAAAATCCAGCCGGAGTCGGCACCGACATAGATATTTGCGGGGGTTATGTGCAGGGCGGAGTAGAGGCGATTAGTATTGTTCGTGATATTACGGCACCAGCCAGCTCTATTGCCCCCTCTGATTGTGAAGACCGTACCATTATCTCCGACCGCAACGCCGTTCTCAGAGTCGTAGAAAGCCATTCCGTTCCACGGCATCACGTACGAGAGAGGAGCGGTTAGATCAAACCATGTTGCTCCGGCATCTGTCGTTCTAAGGATGGATCTCCCGCGGCTGACGGCATAC
>JAJYGB010000617.1 GCA_021785235.1 Bacteroidota bacterium | reverse complement strand
ACTGGAACGAGAAGAAAGCAGGCAAGAATACCGACACTCTTCCTTTTTCACAGGCTACTTATTTCCCCATGTCCGGCCCTCGCTATCCGCTCGGCGTCATCGGCGTGAAGTTTGCCGAGGACGAGGAATTGTCCGTCGACCAGGAATCGCTTCTCGAAAATTTTATTTCACAGATAACCTCCGCCATTGAACGCGAACTTCTGAACGATGTCAACAGGAAGTCCATCGTTGTCGCCGAATCGGAAAGACTCTACAAGACGCTCTTTGATTCCATTTCACATGAATTCCGAACGCCAATCGCGACAATCCTGGGTGTGTCGGAGAATCTCCTCGGCCGCGAGTCGGCAAACGCTACCGGTTTGCGCGAACAAAACGTGAAGGAGATTCATGTAGCCGCTGAGAGGCTTAACCGGCTTGTGGCCAACCTGCTCGACATGACGAGACTGGAATCCGGAATGATCCAACCGAAGATGGACTGGTGCGACCTTCGGGACGTGCTAAATCATGCTTTGAAGAATCTCGAAAGGGAGCTTGACGGTCATGCCGTGTCTGTAGATGTTTCCGATGAAGTTCCTCTTATGAAGCTCGACTTTGGGCTTATCGAGCAGGCGCTGACAAATCTCGTACACAACGCGGCCCTCCACACGCCTGTTGGAACCGACATATCAATAAGGTCTTATCTTGAAGAGGGAGAGACATGCGTGATCTCGGTTGCTGATAATGGGCCGGGCCTTCCGCGTGAGGACTTAAACAAAGTGTTCGAAAAATTTTACAGAGCTCAAAATGGAAAATCGGGCGGAACAGGATTGGGGTTGACGATCGCGAAGGGATTCATAGAGGCGCACCATGGCACGATAACCGCGCGAAATCGCACCGATGGCGGCGCGGAGTTCGTCGTCAGGCTTCCCATTACTGAGGCCGTAAAAAACAGCACGGAGGAGATAATCTGAGCGAGAAACCGGTCATACTCGTTATTGACGATGAGGCGCAGATACGCCGCCTGTTGGAGCTTACACTTGAATCGGATGGCTACGCGGTGCGCTTGGTCGGCGCTGGTAAAGAAGGAATTGCCAAAGCTGCATCAGAGCGCCCCGAGGTTATAATCCTCGATCTCGGCCTGCCGGACATCGACGGCGTTGAGGTCCTTAGAAAAATCCGCGAATGGTCGGAGGTCCCCGTTCTGGTCCTCTCCGTCCGCGACGCGGAAAACGATATCGTAGCCTGTCTTGACGCCGGCGCCGACGACTATCTGACCAAGCCGTTCCGGACCGGCGAACTCCTCGCGCGTGTCCGCAACGCACTGAGGCATCGTCCCTCTCAGCTTGATACGACGGCATTCACGGTGCATGACCTGCAGATCGATCTGACAGCGAGGAGTGTGAAAAAGGGGAAAGAATACGTCAAACTCACCGCCACTGAGTATGCGCTCCTCGCCCTTTTCGTCCGAAATGCTGGGCGTGTGCTGACGCATAACTTCATTCTCGAACAGGTGTGGGGCCCCGCTTTCTCAGAGGAGACACAGTACACGAGAGTTTACGTCGGGCAGCTGCGGAAGAAGATCGAGGACGATCCATCAAATCCCAGGATCATTCTCACTGAATCCGGTATAGGTTACAGGCTAAGTTCTGAGTAAATTTTCGGACCGCAACTCAACTGAAGGTCTGGCTTTGAATGATTGCCTGAGGCTTGTCGGGGCATTTTCGATGTTTCTGATTTCACTGGTTCCTGCACCCGGTATTGCGCAGCGGATTGTGAAGTATCAGCTCACGGGTGAGGTTCGGGCGGCGAATGATCGCCAGCCGCTTCCGGGCGCCACAATTCGAGTCATGCGAACGACACTGGGCACCACGACAAATGCTGACGGAGCGTACCGGATCCTTTTGTCGAGAGGCCAGTACGAGATTGAAATTAGCTTCATCGGTTTCGGCTCGGACACCGTTTCGCTTCACGTCGGGTCGAGAGATACGACACTGAATATTTTCCTCCGGAGGGGCGAGGTATCGCTTCCGGAAGTCGTTGTTTACCCTCAATCATTTAATCCGGCTGACGAGATTATCCGACGAGCGATCGAGGCTAAGGAAGAGTGGAGAAAGAAACTTGACTCGTATGAATTCGACGCTTACACGAAGACCGTTCTGAGAGTCGACACCGGAAAGAGAGAGCCGGAAGCTCCGATCGCCGGTATTCTGGAAACACAAACTAAGGGCTACTGGAAATATCCCGACAGTTACAGGGAGGTGATTACCGCCAAAAGGCAGACCGCGAACTTTACGTCGTCTCAAAATGTATTTACGGTCGGCAGGGTGCTCAACTTCAACGACAACGTTGTCAGTATAGATCGGTATTCGATACCCGGACCGACATCCCCGTCGGCATTCGAGCACTACCGGTTTGTCATGGCAGACACGATCATGGAGGGCGACAAGCGAGTATACAGAATAGAAGTCGTCCCCAAAGAAAATCCTTCACCGCTCTTCAAGGGGACGGTCGATATATCGGGTCGAAGTTATGCGCTTCTCCACTCGCGACTATCCCTTTCGGACCCGGTTGCGCTTGATCCAATTGAGAATATCGTCTACAACGAGGATTTCGCGGAGTATGATGACATCTTTTGGCTTCCGATCGAAATCAAGACGACTTTCGATGTCAAGTTTGTCTTCCCACCTGTTCCAACGGTGTTGTTTCAGAACACGTCGGTCCTTTACGATTACAAAATCAATAATGAAATGCCGAAAGGGATATTCAGCCGGGAATTTGTCGCCAAGTTTCCGCGAAATGTATCTGCCGATTCTTCGGAATGGAAGAAGCAACAGATCCTCCCGCTCACTCGAGAGGAAGCCCGGGCATACCAAAGGCTGGATAGTCTGACGCGTAGCCTTCCGCTGTTTTGGAAAGCGCTTTTGTATCTTACTCGTCTCCCTAATCAATCTGTGTCGCTCCCATTTACGTCGTTTTCGGATTTCTATCATTTCAACAGGGTTGAGGGAAATTATTTGGGCGTTGGCCTGACGAGCGGACCGCTTCTCGGGCCGGCTAGTTTGAAGGCGATAACGGGATACGGTTTCGCGGACAGGATGTGGAAGTATGATTTCGGGGGGAGCTATGATCTGCCGATCTGGGATGGCGTGACAGTCGGTGGAAGTATCTTTCACCGTCTTTCGAATCGGGAGGAAGAAGACATATACAGTCGTTTCGAAGTGACTATCGGAGCGCTGCTCTATAGGGATGACTACCGCGATTATTACTTATCGAGAGGCTGGAACGGATTTGTAAAACTAAGACTCAGTTCGAATGTGGACGCCGCGGTACGTTTTGAAAACGCGGAGCAAACAAGCGTAACGGCGAATACCAACTACAGCATACTTTCTGAAAATTATAGTTATCGGCTAAATCCTACCATCGATGAAGGCATAATGAGAAGTGTTGAGCTCTCGTTGAGTCTGGACACACGAGAGCGATATGAATCGAATATGTCGATGCAGTCAAATCAAGGAACAAGTTACTGGACCGGCGGCGTGTCGCTGGAGTTATCTTCACGAAGATACCTGAATTCATCATTCTCCTTTGATCGGTACCATCTTGCTTTGATGAGGCACCAGGTGACGTTCGCTTCGAGTTTTCTCGATGTCTGGATTATCGGCGGCTTGTCGCAAGGAAGTCTACCGATACAAAGGATGTTTGAAATACAAACCGCGTATGGGGGATACGCGGAACAACAAGTGTTGTCTACCCTGAGCATACACAGGCTCCTCTCAGACCGAACGTTCGTCGCCGGTGTTGAACAGGATATTCCGAGCAACATTTTTAGGTGGTCGAATATTCCCGTTATTAAGGACGTCTGGTTTGACCTGACGTTGTTCGCGCACGGTGCCGTTGCCGCCGGCTACCGTCCGATGGCCGAAGTGGGGTTCGGCCTTGTCAACGTCATCCCGTTCATACGGACCGATGTCACTTGGGGAGTCGCCGGCCTTTGTGAAGGATTTGCCTGGACGGTTGAAACGACACTTGATTTGTGAGCAATAATCGCTTCATGCCGAAAATATTTTCGGACTTGATTACCGAAGAAGATTCCATAACATTTGTAACGGTTATAGCAATGGGGGCATCGAATTTCGGAAGAGATTTGCGAAATGTGAATGGAATGACAATAGAAGACTTTTAGCGGAGTATAATCATGAAGACTCTCATCAGGAATAGGGCCGGCTTTCTGGTCATGGTCGTTTTTATGTTCGCGTCAGCTCATGCGTACGCGCAAGGAGGAAGAAGTGTCGTCTTTGCCCGAAAAGGAGACGTGATAAAAAATTCGCTTCCCCAAGCGACCAACTTCTTCGTGAAAAAAGTTATCCTGAGCGATCGGGACAAAGCGAAAATCAAGGCGCAGGGAAGTTTCTCTCCGCAGGTGTCTCAAGTTAAGTTCTTCTACGGTGAGGATGCTGCTCAGGACCTGGTCGGTACCGTGCTGTTCAACCGTATGGTAACAAGCGACGGGACGATCGAGGTTGGCATAGCTTTTACTCCTGGAGGAACCGTGTCCAATGTAGTGGTCACACGGGCGGCCTCCCGTATGAAACCCTGGGTAGAGGCGGCAGTAAGTGCGGGGGTAGTGAAGAACCTGATCGGGCTTGGAAGTGATGCCATGTCTGATCCCATGAAGAACATATCTGAGAGCGAGCTCGGAGCGCGTGCGTATACGATGGCAAAGGTGATAACCGCCGCCGTCATTCACGGAGTTGTGTACTATGACATTCTATTCAAGCCGCTGCAGCAATGATCGTTAAATCGAAGAAAGGCTCCAATGAAAAATAGATTCCAGATCGCTCTTGCGATTGCTACATTCATGTCATTCTCAATCCAATTAACATCATGCTCTTCCTTCATTACAAAACCTGAACCGGTTAGCAGCGGCATAATCGACGCGAACAACCCTGACATTCAATACATCGGTCGGTTCGATTTTGCCAATCCGAAAAAAGTGGTCTACGACTGGGCCGGGGTCTATATCTGCGCGAAGTTCACAGGAACCAGTTGCGCGGTCAGGCTGAAGGATTCAACCGACGAATACGCGGTCATTATAGA
>JAJYGB010000071.1 GCA_021785235.1 Bacteroidota bacterium | reverse complement strand
CGCATCCAAATAGTTGTCAGCTGCTGAACCTGTATCCGGCGGCGCCGGCTTCCAGGAGCACTCTGCTCCCCAAATCATTGCGAACCAGTTATAGTTGAAGAAATTCTCGCCGTCGTCGTCCCAGGCAGTGTTCAGCATGCCCATGGCGCCGTACTTCGCTCCATCTCTCACAAAGTTCGAGATATTGACGGCGGCACTTTCCATGCTCGGCCAAATCTCGCCCCAGCAGCCGACGCCGGGAGATACCATGAAATGGAATCCTTCATTCACGAAAGGCTGGATCATGTGGTCGAAGCTCTTGTCCGGACTGTAATTCCATGGGAGCATAATGATGTCTTTTGGAATCAGTCCGACGATCGACGTGTCCTGGTCGGCGATGTCGCCCCACATCATTATCCGCTTGTGGTACGGCTTCAAAAGATCGTAGACTCTGTTAATGTGATAGGCGTAAACTGCACCGACTCCCGCGCTGTCGACCCATGCCTTCGCTCTCCCGGCGCCCAGCTCAAATGTCTCGTCGCAATTTATATTGAAGAATTGACTCGAATAGGCGGGGACTATTTCCGAATAAACCTTCTTCAGATAGGAGTACGTTTGGGGCGCAACCGGGCTGAGGACATTCTCAGTCTCCCTCATTTCATGATAGAAGGGATGGCTGAGTATATTGTACTGATGCCCAAAGGACTGAAAGTTTCCGACCAACTGGATATGATAGGGAGCCGCGTAATCCGTGAGATCCTTGACCTGAGCGGCGGTGATTCCGTCGAGCGGGGCGAGTTCGGGAAAGGAATCGAGTCTGAAAACGTTCTCCGTGTAAAGAGTGAAGAAATTCAATTTATATTCGGCAAGCGTTCTGATTTGCTTCTTAAGCAGGTCCATCGTTGGAATCGGCCCGCGGCTGATGTCGTCCATCCAGCCCCTGTACTCGAGTCCCGGCCAGTCGATGATTGTCAGACAGGGAATCCTGTCGGCGGTTCTATTCGCTCGAATGACTTGCTTCAGCGTCTGCACGCCGTAAAAGATGCCGGTCGATGTATTTGCCGCGACGAGGATCTCTTTGGGGGAAATGTTCAGGATATAGCCCTGGTTCCCAAGAGAGTCAGGGACCTTAATCCGCAATTTGCGCAGAGTGATGTCGAGGGCGCGGTCCTTGCCGATTCGCCCGATCACGATTCGCCCGGCACCCCGGCCAATCTTCACATTGACTTTCAAGTCGAGTTGAATCTCCTCCGCAAGCTGACCGGCGGCGAAGCGATCTTCGCTGTCGGAGGGGCGAGCCAGGGCTATTCGGTCCGCCGCGCTGAGGCGGAACGTACCTTCATGCATGAAGACCTCTCTCGGCGTCGGAATCAATTTCAGAGGTGGTGATTTATAGGCCGCCGTCGCCGGCAGAGCGCCGCCAATCGCCGGGCCGCTGACAGCAACAGCGATTATAAAAATTATCGGATGGAAGACTCTTGTGAAGTTGAGATGTTCGCGTGAGGTCATCATGAACCCTTTGAATTTTGGGATGATATTTCCGTCTAATATAGTAGATTGCTTCAGAATAGCGTATAACAAAATGGATATCAGAAATGACTAAAGCCGAAATCGCCCATGGATCGTCCCCAAAAAAAATGCCGGACCTGAAACTCAATTTCAAGAATCCTCACGATGTGCAGTTGTACCTCAACGGCATCCGTTACAAGTCAGACCCTGGTACGATATCGCCGGGAGAGGTGATGAGGAGAGGCGAAGCGAACTGTTTCGAGGGGTCTTTGTTTGCGGCGGCAGCTCTGAAATCCTTCGGACACAGGCCGCTGATCGTCGACATGGTGGCCGAGAACGACGATGACCATGTCATCGCACTCTTCAAGAAAAACGGATGTTACGGCGCGATTGCGAAGTCGAACACGACGCTCCTGCGGTTTCGTGAGCCGGTTTACCGGACATTGAGAGAGCTCGTTATGTCATATTTCGATTTCTATTTCAATACTAACGGCCAGAAAACCCTCAGGAGCTATTCGAATCCTGTCGATCTCACCAAATTTGACGGCAACAATTGGATGACCACCGAAGAGAATCTGGATTTCATAGGCGATTACCTCTATACGGTGAAACATCACGTCATATTGGCTGCGACTCAGAAGCGGAACCTGAGCCGGGCCGATGGCGAGCTCGTCGATCTCTGTTTCAGCGGCGCGAACCAGGAAGGGCTCTACAAACCTGTGGGGAGGTAGTTGGGAGGCGGCCTCTTACCGGGCATGCTCTCACGACCGGGCAATAATCGATTGGAGTCAGGGTGTTTGATAATCCTGTTCAAGTCCTCTAATTTCTAGTGTGCATGGCGATTTGGGCCGTCAAATCCGGAGATACCAAGACGGGCTCACGGCTGATTTCATGGTTGAGTAGTTACGTGATCCGGACTCCAGGGTTTGATAACGCGCTCGGCGAAAACATCTTTGTTTTATTGCGGGATGACCAGTCCGCGTTTCGATCAAAACAGGAAAGGGGGAGGTAAATGAAACGCCTTATCATTTTCGCACTTGGATGCCTCGGCCTCGCGCTCGCGCTTGCTTTTCGTGTCGTGGATGAGAAAGGGGCGCAGGTGCTGAAGCAATTGGGAGTCTCTGAGGAAGACGCTAAGGACTATGTTCCGATCTACTTCAGCCATGCAATATTCTCTTATCCGCGAACGGAGCAAATCCTGGCGCTTGCGAAAGGGGACAGACCGGCAATGGTAAGGAGCGCCGTCGATTTCGCGAAGGCATACACAAGGAGCGAGGAATTCTATAGGCGTTATCAGACATTTCGCGAGGGGAAGAAACCTGAGCGGCCGGATCCTCCGAAATCGATGGATGAGCTCCGCAACGAACAGAAAGAACAGTTGCAGAAGAGCTTGAAGGAAATTGAAGACAATCTGAAGAACGCCACTCCCCAGGAGAAGGAGCAGTACAAAGCTGTTTTGGACGGCTTGCGGGAGAGCATTAAGTCGCTCGACGATCCGAACAATCCTATGTATAGCAAGGATATTGAGAAAGCGTATCAGCAGGATTACGAGGGCCAACTCGAGACGTTCAGGAAGGATTCGTTGGAGTGGGTGCAGGAGTGGACTACCGACCCAAAGCCAATGCTCATACGCGGGCTGGGAAAATTCCTGGAGATTTCCACCGATGTGGACTTCGGTGCCGCGGTCGTGAGACACAGCAGTGGATACACCTCATTTGCCAATCCCGAGTACGAGAGCAAGCCGCCCGAATGGAAACTCTGCTTTAGAGCCGGCAGGGGAGCCGTGGACGCGGCGCGGGCGGTGGCAGAAGAGTGGCTCAAGGAATTACAATCGGCGAAGTGAAGTGATCGGGCCCGGGACAAACCGGTTGACTGTGTGCGTCGATAATACCGGGTGATCCATTCCTTCACCGGGCCGACTACGCGAAGTGACTTCTCAGAACCTCAAGGTGAAAACGGTTTCCAGGCCCGGAGTGGAGCTCAGGGCAATGCTTCCCTTGTGAGCCCGCATTATCTGGCGTGAGAGGCTGAGTCCGATTCCCGAGCCTTCCTTGCGCGTTGTAAAGAAGGGAATAAATATCTTGTCCTGTAGTTCTTCAGGTATTCCCTGGCCGTTGTCCGCCACCTGGATGAGTACTCCGGCACGGCTGTCCGTTCGAGATATGAGCTTGATTTCAGGAGAAGATTTGGCGGATATGGCGCTGATTGAATTCGTGATGAGATTTATGACCACCTGCTCGATGAGGTCGGGATCAGCTGTCAGTTGGAGGTCTGCCGGCTCAACCGTGCAAGAGAATTTTATGTTCCTGACCTGGAAACGGTCGGAGAACAACTTCTGTATTCTTCCAAAAAGTTCAGCGACCCTGAAAGTCTGAAAATTCGGGGCAGGCACCCTGGTGAGATTCCTGTAATCATCGACGAAATGCAGGAGCCCCTGACTCCTTCTCGAAATCGTGTCCAGTGCCCCTTTCACGTCGCTGAGCGAGTTGCTGTCTGTCTCCGATGCCTCCGGCTTTCGGCCCACGGTCTCCGGTTTCCCTTCACTTCCGCCATTCATCAGTCCTTGAAGTAGAGAGCCTGCGGTCGATGACAAAGAGATGATCGGTGTAACGGAATTCATTATCTCGTGCGTCAGAACTCTTATGAGGTTCTGCCAGGCCTCCATCTCCCTCTCTTCGAGCTCGTTTTGTATGTTGGTCAACGAAACCAGCTTGTACTGCGTGTCGCTCATCTTGAATTCGGTCGCGTAGATCGAGAGCTGGAACAGTTCGTTGTCGTTTACGAATTTCACGAGAATGTTTTCGCCCCCCGCAATTTGCTGAAGGGTCCCAACGAGTGATTTGCTCATCCCGGCCAGGTCGGAGATATTTTCCACAGTGTTGACCTTCAGCAGCCTTTTCGCAGCTGCGTTCATAAGCTCGACCTTCCCATCCGAGGTAAAAACCATCAACCCGATCCCGACATGCTGGAAAACAATTTGAAGATATCGATACTGTTCCTCCTTTTCGGACCGCGTTTTACGGAACCGTTCGATCACCTCTGATAATGCGCGGTTGAGATCTTCAAAAGAAGAGCCTTTTATGTTGGGTTGAAAGCTTTGCGTAAAATCCGAGTATTTTATCGATTCGAAGAACCTGGCGATGTCCCTGTTGGTCTTCTGAACGTAGTGGATCAGGGAATAGACCTGGAAGATTATTAAAAGCGCGACTATGAAGGGGGTAACAATGAACGAGGTCCGGGTAAGTAGATAGATGAACAGGAAACATGTCAGGCAAAGCATGGCCGTCCGCGTGAAGACAGTGACGCTGAATCTTTTAAAAACCATTCTTTTAAGCTCCAAACGCCCAGCTCCAACTTCCAAACAAAAGGAAAGCTCCAATGGCCAAGAATCGAAATGATCCGCAAGATCTCCGATTTGTGTCTTTGATTCTTAATCCTTGTTTGGAGCTTGGAAGTTGAAAATTAGAATTCACCCTAGAGTCCATATTTCTCCAGTCTCCTGTACAACGCCGCCCTCGTTATGCCGAGGTCTTTCGCAGCTCTGGTCAAATTTCCCTCGTGCTTGCTTACAGCCTTTATTATGAGAATCTTCTCGGCTTCTTCGA
>JAJYGB010000565.1 GCA_021785235.1 Bacteroidota bacterium | reverse complement strand
TGTCAGGATGTGGGGCATCCAGCGCGACACGACCGAGAAGCGAAGACTGCAGGAACAGCTCCGCGCGTCGGAGAACCGCTACCGGAACCTCGTCGAGCAGGCTAACGACATGGTGCTCCTCTTCAACAACCGGGGCGAATTCGTTTTCGCGAACAAGAGGTTTTTCGAGCAGACGAATTACGCCGCGGACGAGATCTGGGGCAGGACCATCTCGGTAATCGCCCACCCTGATGACGCCGCCGAGTTCGTGAAGAAAGTCGAAGAACAGTTCCGTTCTCCCGACATGCACATCCGGCACACGCTGAGGCTCCTGACCAAATCCAACGATGAGAAGATCGTGGAGCTCAGCATGACAGCACTCCGCGCGACGGACAGGGTTACCGGCATACTCGCGATCGGCCGGGATGTCACAGTCGAGCAATCCGTCAAGACGGCGCTGCACGAATCCGAGGAGAAATACCGCAGCCTGGTTGAGCACTCCATCCTCGGCGTACTCGTGGTCCAGGACGATTTAATTGTCTACGCGAATCAGACATCCAGCGACCTCTTCGAAACCGAAATGTCTTCACTTCAGGGGTCGCCGCTCGACACCTTCATACACCCCAACGATTATGTTCAGGTATTTGAGAAATTCTCGGAGGCCGCTGTTTCTCCGAACAAGGACGTGAAATTCTCACTACGCGCTATGACTTCCTCCGGGAAAATGAAATCGATAGAAGGATGGGCTGCCGGGATCACGTATATGGGCAAGCCGGCGATCCAGGCGGCCATAGTCGATGTCACGGAAACGAGGAGGCTGGAGGAACAGCTCGTTCAGTCGCAGAAGATGGAAAGCATCGGCCAGCTAGCCAGCGGAGTGGCGCACGATTTCAACAACCTGCTGGGATCGATTTACGGCGCGATCAGCGTGCTGCGGAAAAAATACGGTTCAGCGGACGCGTATCTGAGTAGATACGTCGATATACTCGATTCGTCGGCGAAAAGAGCCGCGGAACTTACGTCCCAGCTTCTGACATTTTCCCGCCAACGCGAGAGCGTCGTCAAACCGGTAAGGCTGAACGATATCGTCAACGACGCGATGAAGATACTAATAAGGAGTATCGCGAAGAACATAAAAGTTGAATATTCACTCGACCCGACGCTGTACACCATAGAAGCTGACCCTAGCCAGCTCGAAGGTGTCGTCATAAACATGAGCATCAACTCCCGCGACGCGATGCCCGCGGGCGGGATTCTGCGCATCGAGACTTCCAACGTGGAGTTCGACCGGGAAATTTCCAGACAAATCCCCGACGCGCGCCCGGGCCGTTACGCGTGCCTTTCCGTCACCGATACCGGGGTCGGAATGGACGAGGAGACGAAGAGAAAAATATTCGAGCCGTTTTACACGACGAAAGCAATCGGAAAGGGGACCGGGCTCGGCCTCTCCATCGTCTATGGGATAGTCAAGAACCATAAGGGGTTCATCAACGTGTACAGCGAGCGCGGGCGCGGGACAACATTTAAGGTCTACTTCCCCGCCACGGACAAAGAGCCGGTCGATGATTTGACGCCGCCCCGAATAGAGCTTCCTCACGGCACGGAGACAATCCTCATCATAGACGACGAACTCACACTTCTCGAACTGACGAAAGAGCTGCTCGAAGGGCTCGGGTACAGGGTAATTGCAGCGCATGGACCGCTCGAAGGGATCGAGACGTATAAAGCGAGGCACCACGAAATCCGTCTGGTGATCCTCGACATGCTTATGCCCGATATGACCGGAAACCAGGTCTACCCCATCCTGAAGGAGATCAACCCTGATGTGGCGGTGCTTCTCGCCACGGGACTGAACGTCGGCGAGAAAGTCGAGGAAATGATTTCACTCGGGGTCAACGACGTGATCGGAAAGCCTTATTCAGTAATCGACCTGGCCGCGCACATCCGTTCGGTACTCGACACGAAGAAGTAATCCCACGGAACTAGTTTAAAAACTCCCAGTTTATTCCGATGCAAAAGCTGTTGTCAAGAGCCGGGTAAACCGGAGCCATTATGTAGTTTTGGCCGGTAATGTTGAAGATGGTGAAATAGATTACCGCGTCCCCTACTCTCCCACGCACGAAGAAGTCGGTGCTCCCGTACGGCCCGAATTCATTGATATCGGTCGGGACATAGATCAGTGCCTGCGGGTAGAAGTCGCTTCCCATGAAAGTGCTCACCACTTTCCCCCTTAGTCCGAATTTGAGATTCAAATGCCCCGTGAAAAGAATATCATGGTAGTATAACTCACCCGACGCGAAATACTTCGGAAGCGTGTAGACCTGGTTTCCGTCGGTCTTCTCCGAGACATAATTGAAGTTGCCTTCCGCCGTGAATTTCCAGAGCGTTAGCCGCATCATAACGTCGACACCGTAAATATCGCGAGTACTGAGGTTGGCGACGGATATCGCGGGGTAAATCGGCTGTCCGGAATAGTCCGCCGAGTAGTAGATCGGTTTGTCGATCATCCTGGCATAGGGTTTTACGAACAACGAGAACCAGCTCCCGAAGTTGGCGTCCATTTTCACCTGCAGGATCTTGTCGGTCTCCGCGACAAGGTTGGGATTCCCTCTGAAGTCCTGCGTGACGAAATACATCTGTGACATGCTCGGCGCATGGCTTGAAATACTTCCTCCGGCCTCGAGCCTGAACGTTTCGTTGCCCAGGCCGAATGACGCGCCGAGAGCCGGATAGAATTTCGAACCGACAAGGTCGCCGCGTCCGAACACACCGACCCTCACAAAATTGAACAGGCTGAATTCTTCATCCGCGTATGCCGACACGCGGCTCCGGGCCGGTATATCAGTTTGTGAATTGTAGTGAGTCTCATCCCTCAGCGCCTCCGCTCCGAAGTTCAGTCTGGTGCCGACAACGGATTCGCTCCCACGTAGATTGAGTCCGTATCTCCTGCTCAGGTTTGTGAGATAGTAAGGGAGCGAGACGTCCCCGAACTGGAAACTGTAGTAATCGAAGAAAGCGGTCGCGGTCGTGACGTTCGTGGAATCATGCGGATCTCCCTGAGAGTAGGCTACCTGCAGGTGATGCTGAAGGTAAGTCAGGTTCGCGCTCTGACTTCGCTCGAGCGTATAGTTCGCCGGGTTGAAGATGGCGGATGTTATGCCGTAAGGGAGGTCGCCTCCTGTCATTCCTCCTTTTGTGCGGTAGTAGACTTCGGTCGCGGTGATCTGCCTGGTAGAGTCGATGCTGTACCGGTATTTCCCTCGGATGTTCACGCCGTCATAGACCGAATTCACGAATCGCCCGTCAGCCGTCTGATGTTCAAAGCCGAGGTCAATGTTCGAGCTGTAGCCAATGTTTTGAGAGAAAACCCCGTCGGTTATAAGGTAGTTGTACGGCTCTTCGAGATGCCTAACTTTTGAGAATGGGACCGACTCGCTGTACGATTGCGTCTGAAAATTCACGAGCGCGCCGGTCGCGTTGAACTGATAGATCGGCGCCCTGACGGCGTCGATGTATTCGACATTACTCGCGAATTCCACCGGGACCTGGTACAGGTTCAACGCCGACGTAGTAGGCTCGTTCATCTCGACGCCGTCGAGAAGATACTTTGTGTAGCCGCTTCCCAGGCCGTCAAAGGATAAATCCGAAGGAGCACCGGGCTGGTACATGTTCGCGAGATACGTCCCTGGGATCTTCTGAAGGAGTTCTCCTGCATAAGTGTAGTCGCTCCATCTTATCACGGAGTCCGGAATCGCGTACGACAAGTTCGAACTGATTGAACCGGAAGCTAGAACGGGGCCGATGAGAAATTTCAATGGTATCCCCGCCGTGTCGGCCTTTTCGGTCTTGAGCGAGTCTTGCTGGGAATACGAGAACGAGGCCGTAATCAAAATGATAAATAACGGGACAAATACGCGATATCGAGACAAGATGAATACCCTTTTTGTCATTCCGCCACGGGAATCATAGAGTCCTCCATTGAAGAACCATGCCGTTTCATCGGTAAAGCAAATACTTTTTCCTCAGAATTTCAAACCTCTTATTTCCATTTTCCCATGACGCGGAAATTTCAGCTGGGGTCTTCCCCTCCTCCAGCATGGACCGTACTGAAGAAGTGCCTGCTAGCTTGTCAAAATATGAAGGGATGAACTTGAATTCCCGAGGGTAGAGTTTCCGGATGGCCCAGACTATCGTCACGCCCATTTCAACCGGTTTAACCAGGTCCCTTTTCGTAACAACGACTTTGACGCCGTGGCAGAGCTCACCCAAATATTTGGGCTGACCTGCCGCGGGGAGCGCGCGAGGAGTGAACTCGGTGGGTTGAAATCTTACACCAGGCAAGTGCTGTTCGTTGAGCAGCGACACAAGCCTCCCGGAATCAATGTACGGTGCGCCGATGGTCTCAAAAGGATGCGGCGTCCCCCTCCCCTCCGAGACGTTCGTCGCTTCGAGCAGCACGTTTCCCGGATATACCTCCACCGCATTCATATCGGGAAGGTTCGGCGAGGGCACGATCCATTTCAAGCCGGTCTCGTCGTACCACATGTTTCTTCTGTAGTTTTCCATCCTGATGACGGCAAGTTCCGCTTTCACGCCGCCTTTCAACATTCCCTCGTCGTTCATCATTATCGCCAGTTCGCCCGGCGTCATTCCATAAACGCTCGGGATCGGCTGTATACCGATAAAGGATCTGAGCGAATCGACAAGCACGGGGCCGTCGACGAGGTCCGCCCTGAGCATGTCGGGTTTGTCGAGCACGATGAACTTGATATGATTTTCAGCCGCCGCCTCGAGGCAGTAGTCCAGTGTGCTTATAAATGTGTAGAACCTGGTTCCAACATCCTGGATATCGTATATCAATATATCGATTCCCTTCAGCATCTGCGGAGTGGGTTTCTTCGTCTTCCCGTACAGCGAATAAACCGGAACACCGGTCGCCTTGTCGACGCCGGATGATATGTCTTCTCCCGCCGACGCCTTTCCCCTTATGCCGTGCTCGGGGGCGAACAGCGCGACAAGTTTCACGCCGGGTACGTGCGAGAGCACGTCGACGATGTGCCTCCCGTCCTGCATCTCCCCGCTCTGGTTGGTTATTATGCCGATCGACTTTCCCGCGATAAG
>JAJYGB010000441.1 GCA_021785235.1 Bacteroidota bacterium | reverse complement strand
GCAAGAGACCTGTGTACAGCGGATACAACTATAAAGATTCGACTATATATGATTTCAGCATGAATCAATTGAGCGGTGCCGGCTGCGTTTATGCGGGAGATTTTGGTTTCATGCCGCTCCTTTCGAGCGGATTGAGCTCCGCGCCTGCCAACCGGTACGCCTATTCAACTCCTTTTTCTCACGCAAACGAATCTGCGAAACCGGGGTATTACAGCGTGAAGCTGGATAATGGTATCCGCGTCCAATTGACCGCGACAACCAGGAGCGGGTTCGGACGTTTCACTTACCCCGGCAATGGTCCCGGGACGATTACAGTTAATGCGGCCAGTGACCAAAATGCAGTCTCTTTGGCTTTTGTGCGCATCGATCCGTCGACCCGCTCCATCTCGGGTGCGGAAGTGAGCGGACATTTCTGCCGGAAGCGCGATGAGACTACGATATATTTTTACGCTGTCTTCAGCCGCCCGTTTTCGGGATATGGTACATGGAGCGACAACACTCTGTCCCGCGGCTCCACGCAGGGAGACGGCAAAGCGTCCGGCGCTTATGTCACGTTTAATTTGTCGGGCAATCGTACCGTTTTGATCAAGGCGGCAATTTCTTACGTGAGTATTGCTGACGCGAAGGAAAATGTGGATGTCGAAAATCCTGTCTCCCAGTTCTCTTCAAAAGATTTTTATAGCGCGGTTGCAAGAGAAGAGGCGGTATGGAACGAACGGCTGAACCGGATTCAGGTTACCGGCGGTACTCCTGACGAGATGAAAACTTTTTATTCCATGCTGTATCATACGCTTCTTGGTCCTACGGTCTGCTCGGACGTCAATGGGAAGTATATCGGATATGACCAGAAGATACATGAGACGCACAACGGCAGGGTTCAGTACGCTAATTTCTCGGGATGGGATATCTACAGAAGCGAATGTCAGCTCCTGGCGATGATAGCTCCGAAGCATGCGAGCGACATGGCGCAGTCCCTCCTAAGGGATTATGAGCAGGGCGGCGCCTTCCCACGGTGGGGAATTCCCAATATGGACAGCGGGGAAATGATGGGTGACCCGGCGGCGCCGATCATCGCGGGCTTTTACGCCTTCGGCGCGAGGGATTTCAATGTGAAGGCCGCTTTTGCCGGGCTTGTGAAGGCCGCGACCGACCCGAGAGTAGTTGCACCGTATTCCCAGACTCATGAGCGCGACGCACTGGGCGATTATCTCAAGCTGGGGTATGTGCCGGAACATCAGAACGGCGGCTACGGAAACGTCTCGATGACGCTTGAGTACAACAGTGACGATTTCGCGGTGTCACGTCTTGCAAAGGCGTTGGGCGACAACAATGATAGTCAGTTGCTCTTGAAGCATGCTCAGTACTGGAAAAATCTGTACAACCCCGAGACCGGGTATATCCAGATGCGCCGCAGAGATGGGAAATGGGCACCGGGCTTCTCCGACAAAGTAGGCCGTTACAACGGAGACCTGGCGTACGTCGAGGGAACAGGCGCCCAGTATCTCTGGATGGTGCCCTTCAATCTGAAGGGGCTGGCAGATAAGATGGGAGGCCTGAAAATCGCCGCCGCCCGGCTCGATACATTCTTTACCAGACTGAACGCCGGCACCAGGTCGCGTTATGCCTATCTGGGAAATGAACCGTGTCTTGAGACGCCCTGGGAATATGATTTCTTCGGCGAGCCTTACAAGACACAGCAGATCGTCCGTGAGGCGATGACACGGCTCTACTCCTGGAAACCGCTCGGATATCCGGGCAACGACGACCTCGGAGAAATGTCGTCATGGTACATATTCAGCGCGCTTGGTATGTACCCGGAACTCCCGGGGTCGAATATCCTCGTTCTTGGGAGTCCTCTATTCAAGAAAGCTGTTGTTCATCTTCAGGGCGGGAGCGTGACCATTATCGGCGACGGTGCAGCGAAGGACGCGCCATATGTTCAGCATCTCGAAGTAAACGGCAAGAGTTGGAGCAAGCCTTGGATCAGGTTCACCGACATCTCTCGAGGCGGCGCGATGAAATATGAACTTGGGGCTAAGCCTAACAAGATTTGGGGGAATGCCCCGCAAGATGCTCCACCCTCTTATCAATAAACTGTAAACATTGAAAGGAAGGCGTCAATGCAAAGACTTCCGAATTCGCATCTAATGAAAAAAATACTCACCGCGATCGTGTTTCTTCTTTCTGCCGCGGCGGTCTCAATTGCGCGCCCCGCAGGGTCACAGACGGAGCCGGAGAGAGTTCCTGGCATTAATAAGATCAAGCACGTCATCTGGATAATCCAGGAGAATCACTCCTTCGACAATTACTTCGGCACATTTCCTGGCGCGAATGGGATACCGCCTGGGACGGCTCTCCCCAAAATGCCGGGCGGGAAACAGACAGTGAAGCCGTTTCACATGCCCGCGGGCGAACCTCTCGTCGATCTCGAACACAGCTGGGAATCCGCCCACGCGTGCTACGACAACGGAAGGATGGATGGCTTTGTATGGGCAGAAGGTACACCATATACGATGGGCTACTATGACTCGACCGATATCCCTAACTACTGGGAGTACGCGCACAAATATACATTGTGCGACCGCTACTTCTCATCTGAGATGAGCGGGAGTTCGCCGAATCACGTCTACACTGTGGCGGCTCAATCGAAGGAGCTCAACAATATCGGATCGTTGAAATATCTTGAAAAGGTGATGGACGACGACGACGGTTTCAACTTCGCGTCAATCGTAAATAGATTCACGGGTAAGGGGATTAGTTGGAAATACTATGTTGAGACCCGGCCGCTTCCTCCGAACGCCGCGATAATAAACGCGCATCTTTCCGATCTGGCATATCCGAATCCAAAAAACTTCACGCTATGGAATCCGATGCCGGGCTTCAAGTACATTCGCGACAATCCGAAGCTGATGGATCACCTCGTGGCCGAGACGGAGTTCTACAGTGATTTGAAAGACGGTAAGCTTCCCCAGGTCTCATGGCTCATTCCTGATTTTCAAGATAGCGAGCATCCGCCCGAGCCGATTCAGCAGGGGATGTGGTACGTTACGAGGCTTATTAACGCCGTCATGCGGAGCCCTTACTGGAAGAACACTGCGATATTTCTCTGCTGGGATGATTACGGCGGATTCTATGACCATGTGGTTCCTCCGGAAGTCGATGCGTATGGATACGGACCGCGCGTGCCGATGATTGTGATTTCTCCCTATGCCAAACAACACTATATCTCGCATTATACTTACGATCTCACTTCGGTCTTGAAGTTCATCGAAGACAGGTGGCATCTCAAGAACCTCACGACGCGCGACGGACGTGCGAATGGTATGGAGGATTGTTTCGACTTTAATGCAGCGCCGGCAGCTCCTTTCGTCATACAGGTGCCTCCCGGGCTTAAATCGAAACTGGATCCTGTACACTACACTTACCCGCCGACAGTGACGCTTCCTCACGAGGAGCCGCTCGGGCCGAGAGGATCTCAAGCTTTGCCTTACATTCCACCCAAGAAAGTCAAGAAGTAGGAAGGCCGACAGCTTCTTGATGAGTAACTTTTCAAATCTTTTCGCGTTTGTCTTCATGTGTTTTGCGGCGTTGCCCGCCATGGCAAATAAACGTACACCCTCTGTGCACCCTTCAGGAATACCTCCTCCCGTGATCCCTTATTGTGTCGGCGTGAACATACACTTCGTTACCGGACACGCTCGTGATCTTGACATGATCGCAGCCGCGGGCTTCAAGTTCATTCGGACAGATTTTCACTGGGCTAGGACGGAGAGGAGGAAGGGCGTGTATGACTGGAGTCCCTACGACAGTTTGGCATCCAACCTGGAACGTCGCGGGTTGCGAGCGCTTTTTATTCTCGATTACAACAACCCGCTATATTCAGTTCCACGAAAAAATTGGGGCCCGGTCAGTCAGTCTGACATCGTGGCTTATTCCAAGTGGGCAGCGGCGGCCGTAAGACATTTCGAAGGTCACCATATTGTCTGGGAAATTTGGAACGAACCGAACAACAGGGCCTTTTGGAAGCCTCATCCTGACGTAAAGAATTACATCGCCCTGGCTCTTTCGGCATGCAGAGCTATACGGAAATCGGATCCGAGCGCTACAATCATTGCTCCCGGTTCCGTGCGCTTTGAATGGAGGTTTCTGAAGCCGATCCTCAAATCGGGCATCCTTCGCTACATTAACGGCTTCAGCGTCCATCCCTATCGTGGCAGCCTACCGCCTGAAACGGTTGGCCCGCAGTTTCGAAAACTCCGACAGCTCATCGCTCGTTATGAGCCCCACGGAAAAAATATCTCTGTCGTCAGCAGCGAGTGGGGATATACGACCTATTCAAAAGGCGTTTCATATCGAACTCAGGCCGACTACGTGGTCAGGCAGCAGTTGTTCAATCTTTATTGCGGCGTGCATCTTTCTATTTGGTACGACTGGAAGAACGACGGCCCGGACGTAAACGTGAAGGGCCAAAATAGGGGCGTGGTCACTTATGATTTGAAATACAAGCCGTCGTATTTTGCTGTCCGTACCATGACGCGCGAGCTGTCAGGTTTCCATATTACGCGGCGGTTCGACACTGGAGACGGTGCGGATGTTGTTTTGATCTTTAAGAATGCTGATGGCTCAACCCGGATCGTCGGCTGGACGACCGGCCCTGCCCACACCTTCAACATTCCAGTCCCAGTTTTTGGTTTGACTCGTAACCTGGCTGACATAAAGTGTGTCGGCGAAGAAGGGCACTCGGTGCAGCTCAAGGTAAGAGGCGGCGAAGTGAGTTGCAGGTTGAGCGGTGCACCAGAATACTTAATCCCATAATTTGCAGTTGTGAAGACTCATCGTAATTGTCTAGGAGGCTTATCAATATGTTGAAGAGAATTATTTCATCATTATTTCTCTTTATTGTTTTACCGAACGCCTTGTTGTTTGCGCAGACCCAACCTTCCAATCTTCCCCCTCTGGTCTTTCCGGATGGAGTCGGCGTCAATATTCACTTCGTTAACGGCGCGTCGATGTGGTCGAACAGGTCTAACATTGAAGACCCTTCCTATGGTCCTATAAACCGCTACATGCTCGACATGATAGCGGCGGCAGGCTTCAAGTTCATCAGGATGGATAT
>JAJYGB010000310.1 GCA_021785235.1 Bacteroidota bacterium | reverse complement strand
CGAAAATAACCATACAGATGTAATGATGAAGAGAAGAAAGTATCCGGACCTGTCCTACAATCCCATAAGCATGACCGGCGCAATTATCGCGTCCGTTACATTCGGGGCGATAGTGATCCTGATGGTGATCGACGCGGTATGGAACACGCTCCCGCCTTACTTTGGAATTGTTACATATATACTCTTCCCAAGCGTTCTCATACTCGGACTGATAATAATCCCGGTCGGCGCGCTTCTGGAGAGGAGGCATTTTCAAAGAGCATCGGAAGCGGGCATCCCTCCGATGCCGAAGATCGACTTCAACGACCCGCGTCACCGCAGAGTGTTCTTTATTTTTTCCACCGGCACTCTACTCCTCATGGTATTTACCGCGATTGGGAGCTACCGCGCTTTCGATTTCACTGAGTCGGTAACTTTTTGCGGACAGATCTGCCACAGGGTCATGAAACCCGAGTACACCACCTATTTGCATTCGCCGCATGCCAGGGTGCCTTGCGTTCAGTGTCATGTCGGCCCCGGCGCAAACTGGTATGTAAAATCCAAATTGTCGGGCGCATACCAGGTCTACTCAGTTCTCTTCGACAAATACCCGCGACCGATCCCGGTGCCGATCAAGAACCTGCGCCCTGCCAGGGAGACTTGCGAACAGTGTCACTGGCCCCAGTCGTTTGTCGGCGAACGCCGCATTATAAAAGCATTCTACCTCGAGGACTCTTCCAACACTCGTTGGAACCTCGACATGTTGATCAGAATAGGAAAGAGCACCTCAGGAGAAAGCCAGCATCCCCCCGTTCACTGGCATGTCACGCACACGGTCGAATACCTTCCCACCGATTCGTCCTCGCAGACCATACCGTGGGTTCGCGTTGTCGATGCGGACGGGAAGACGCAGACTTTTACGACAAGCGATAACCCGTTCACGCCGGACTCGATCAAACACCTCAGCATCAAGACGATGGACTGCATGGACTGCCACAACCGTCCGACGCACGTAATTAAATCTCCGGGCGATGCGGTGAACGAAGCCATGGCAAGCGGCTCAATCAATCCAACTCTTCCCTGGATCAAACAAACGGCGGTGAACGCGCTGGTCCCTCATTACACAAACACGAAGAACGCCCTGGACAGCATCGGGCTCTTCGTCGATTCCTTCTACCAGACCAGGTATCCCCAAATTGCCTCCCAGCGGAGCTCGGACATCAAAGCGGCGGTCGAGTCACTTCAGTCCATCTACCGGGAAAATTTCTTCCCCTACATGAAAGTTGATTGGAGAGCGTATCCCACCGACATAGGACATCAGGAATATCCGGGCTGTTTCCGGTGCCACGACGGCAATCATAAGAGCGCGGACGGTCAAGTCATCCCCCATAATTGCGAGACCTGTCACGTTATACTCAACCAGGGTGAGAAACCGACTACGAACGTGAGCCTTGACGGCGTCGCGTTTGTCCACCCTCCGGCCGGTATCGGAGATGCCTGGAAAGAAGGCTCCTGCACGGATTGTCACGACGGCACACAGTGAGGCTTCCCCTCCGAATTGATTGACTTTAGACCGCCGGGACGTTCTTAATAAGAGCCGCCCGGCGGTTTCCTTTTCGGCGTCTAAGATTCCGAACGATCCCGCATTCTTGCAGTTCCCCTGCGTATGAGGAAGTACAGCACCATCGCTACGATCGTAGCTGCCACGCCGAGAACCAGACCAGCCTGGAAACTTCGGAAGGAGCTCTGGACGAATTCAGCGAAGAAGTGGCCCACGACAGTGAAAAAAAAGGCCCAGACAAAAGCACCGATTGCATTATAGACCGCAAATGTTCCCGCGCCAACTTCATAGAGACCGAGCGTTATCGGAACAATGTCGCGGATGCCGTAGAAAAATCTCGCGACCAGCATTATGAGGGAGCCGTAATGACGGACGCCGGAGGAGGTCTTCTCAACCCTTTCGCCGAACTTAAGCCTGAGCCAGGACCACTTATGCCAAAGAAGTCTGCCGGCGTAGTAATAAAACGTGTTGGCTATGAACGAGGCTGCAGTTCCTAAAACCACCACTCCGGCGAGGGAAATGGAGCCTGTGTGAGCCAGTGCTACTCCCGCGAACAGACCGATCTCTCCACCCAAAGTAATGCCGATTAAGACTGTCAGATAGCCGTTGTGACTTATGAATTGCTCCATGTTCTAACATACAATACTTAAGGCTAACACTCCATTTCGAAGTCGATTCGCGAAATCCCTTTAGCTTGAAACTCCATGACTCCTTCTTTAGATTGAAAATAATGAATAAAGCTTTTTTGCTGATAGTCCTTTCGGCCGTCACGTTGTGCATCGCCGAGGAGGCGGTGGCACAGAAATCCAGCGCTTTCAGGATTGCAAGGTTGAAATACGACGGCGGCGGAGACTGGTATAATGATCCTCTCGAAGAGCCGACATTGCTCGACTTCGTCAAGTCTCATACAGACATCGATGTCGATCCGAACTATTACTACGTCGATATCATGAGCGACGATATTTTTACTTATCCCTTTCTTTTCATTACGGGGCATGGGAACATCAGGTTTACGGATGAACAGGCAAGCCGGCTCCGCCAATATCTCGAAAATGGCGGCTTCCTTTACGCGGACGACGATTACGGCATGGATGCTGCATTCCGCAGGGAAATTAAGAAAGTGTTTCCGGAAAGGGCTCTCGTGGAGCTCCCCTATTCCTATGGCCTGTATGATTGTGTTTTTGATTTTTCGAACGGCCCGCCGAAGATACAGGACTGGGAGGACGGCAAAACGCCGAAAGCTTACGGAATATTTATCGGCGACCGGCTTGCAGTGTACTACACGACCGAATGTAATCCTTCGGACGGCTGGGATCCTCCCGAGGTTCATGGCGACCCGGAGGCGAAGCGACTGGAGGCACTCGAATTCGGAACAAACATAGTCTACTGGGCACTGACTCACTGAGCAATGCAAGAGTCTTACATGACCAATGGCCCGAATAATCAGATACTGGACTCATTGCGGAGAATCCGGCTTGCCGGCATACTTGCGAAAATCTACGATGGCGGATTTTCATCGCTTGCGGTCCTCGTGGTGTCCGCACTTGCATCCACAATCCTTGAACTGATATTCCAATTCGGCACGGTCGGAAGAGAAATACTATTCTCCGTGTCGTCGTTTGTTTTTCTCCTGACAGTTTTCAAATATGTCGTACCACACGCAATCCGGTACCTAAGTTCCGCCAGGACGGATGAGCTTCTCGAGGCCGCTCTTCGAGTCGGAAAGGGATACCCCGATCTCAAGGATCGTCTCAGGAATGCAGTGGAGCTGATGTCGCCCGGCCAGGGACAATTCAGTTCCGAGGAGTTGTCACAGGCGTACATCGGGCAAATCTTCACAAAGGCTTCGACCCTCGACGTAGGACCCGCACTGAAATACAAAAGTAAAAGCGGGCCGAGGATTTTTTTGGCCTCCTCAATTGCGGCAACTTTCATTACGGTTATCCTCTTCCCTTCCCAGGTACCTTCAGCGTTTGGCAGAGTGGTCAATTTCACCCATAGGTATGCGGCCCCGAAAGCATACATGATCGCCGTAACTCCCGGGGACACCGAGCTCTCACGCGGTGATACGCTGAACGTGGAGGTTGACTTGTCACTCGCGACGGCGACACGTCTCCCATCACATATCACCATCAGCGAGAAATACGCGGGCGAGAAGGAATTCGAAAAGCACCAGGCGAAACAGAGCGGGGACGGCAAGTATTACTTCCAGTTTCCAAACGTGCGAAGCAGCCTGGTGTATTTCATTACTGCAGGAGAACAATCGACGCCCGAATACAATGTGAAGGTCGTGGACCTTCCGATAGTTCAGAGTTTCACCGTTACTCTCGTCTATCCCTCCTACACCGGAAAAGCGCCGGAGATTCTTCAGGACAATATCGGAGATTTCACGGCCCTTGCCGGGACTCGTGCAGAGTACTCGCTGCGCGCGAACAAAGACTTACGTTCGGCGTGGATAGCCTTCGACGACAGCACGAAGGCACGCCTCACACCAAGCGCCAGCAATGCCGCGGGCGCTTTCATCATAAAGCGGACGGCCAAATATGCGATCCGGCTCATCGATACCGACAGCCTTGAGAACCGCGCCCCGATCATCTATTCCATCGAGGCCGTCAGCGACGAGTACCCGACATGCGAGATAACGTCTCCCGGACGGGATGTCGATCTCAGCAGAGATATGCAGCTCCCCCTGAGAATCTCGATCGGAGACGATTACGGATTCACTAAGTTACTTTTGCAGTACAAACTCATAAGTTCAAAATATGCCCCCGCGGAAAAAGATTACCACTCGATAGAGATCCCTCTCCGGTCGAAATCAGCCGGCCAGGAAGACATCGATTACTTCTGGGATCTGACCTCCCTCGGCCTGGTACCCGAGGACGTGATCAGCTATCACGCGCGGGTATATGACAACGACATGGTCAACGGGCCTAAATCGACTGTCAGCCCGGAGTATACTCTCCGTCTCCCGTCGTTGCAGGAAGCTTTCGAGTCAGCGGACAGGGAAAACAGCGATCTTGTCAGGAAGACTGAAGACGCACTCAGCAGCTCGGACAACCTGAAAAACCAGCTCGATAAAATATCGGAGGAGATGAAAACCGCGACGAAGCAGATGAGCTGGGAGCAGGAAAAGAAAATGCAGAACACCCTGCAGAAATACGACAGCCTGCAAAAGAAGATCGAGGCGGTCAAAAAAGAAATCGAAAGCATGACCCGGAAGATGCTCGAGAACAGGTTGGTCTCGCCGCAGACTCTCGAGAAATACCTCGAGCTTCAGAAGGCTCTCCAGGAGATAAATTCGCCGGAATTCCAGGAGGCTCTGAAGAAACTGCAGCAGGCAATCCAATCGCTCAATCCAGATCTTGTCCGTCAGGCGATGCAGAATTTCCAGATGAATGAGGATATGTTGAGAAAAAGCATCGAGCGAACGCTGAGCCTCATCAAGCGCGTCCAGATCGAGCAGAAACTAGACGAGATGCAGAAGCGGGCAGATCAGATGATTGCACATCAGGACAGCCTCCGCAATTCCACAGCGGAGTCGGACTCGACCGACAATAACGCCCGGGCCAGACTCTCCG
>JAJYGB010000492.1 GCA_021785235.1 Bacteroidota bacterium | reverse complement strand
ACACTTTTGAAAACCTGCCTATACGCCGTCGGCACGACGTCAAGGAACCTGTATTTCACAATGACAAAGCTGAATATTATTCCGGCAAAGGCAAAGGATACCGGAGTCGGATCGTAGATTCCGAATATCTTCGTCTTCATGACGTATAGAAAATTGGGGACGAGAATAATAAGAATGGCCACGCCTATGAGGACAAATTGGTTCCGGTATCGATCTGGCATCTGGTAAACGGAATGCAGAAGGAGGAAAGATCCGCCGGCCACAAGAAGATATGCGTAGATTGCCTCGACATAGAAGCCGGCGCCATATGTTTTCCGCAATGTTACAAAGTCGCCCACCTTCCAAAGCCCGTAATGGGAATAAAAAATATGCTGATGCGTAATTGTCAACACAAGCACAAATGACATTAAGGGAATTATGGCCAGCGCCGCTAGCGTTCTTCTCTTCCTCAGAAATTCATTGTCCACGTATGTCGCGATAAAGACAAGCCAGAAATAACTCGATGAAATTATTCCGGCGTATTCGATTCGGAGGAAGATCAGCTTCCACGAAAGATCGGAATTGAAAAATCCCAAGAGATAGCCCAGGCACCAAACGGCAACTGACGACGAGAGGATCGCGAATTCCCGGGCTCCACGAACGGCGCGCATCCTCCAGGCTTCCATTGACACAGCTAGAGCTACGAGGATGGAGATGACGTAAAGCCACGATACCACGTCAAACTGCCATGAATTCAATTAAGCTCTTCCGTGCTGGGGAGAAAATATAAGGGGTATCGTACCATCGTCAATAAATAAGATAGCACTTGACAGGCTATCCTCAAACGACAACGCTCGGCTCCTTTAACCAATCGCACGACGAGGCGGCAGTCATTCGCCAGAACGGATTCAGCACCCGACGTTTATAGACTCCCAAACGCTCTCCGCGCTTCAATTTACGGGAGCGAACTATTGAACTTCTTTCTTCTATTACGAATGTAATCCACGAATATATACTCACCAAGCTTATTGAGCGAAGAGTAGTATGCACGCCCCTTGTTAGCTCTTGTTAGCTCCTCAACGAAGTTGATGAGATAAGGATCCCTCGCGACCATGAAAGTACTTATCACAATCTTCTCCCTCCGGCACGCAACCGCCTCATCGAGAGTCTTGTTGACGATCCTCGGATCCAGGCCGAACGAGTTTCTATACAGCCGGCCGGAATCGTCGAATATCGCCGAAGGTTTGCCGTCTGTCACGAGAAACACTTGCTTGTTGACGTTTCCCTTCCGGCGCAAGATGCTTCTCGCGAGCCGCAGCGCGGCAAGCGTGTTAGTGTGGTACGGACCAACCGTGACGAAAGGAAGCTCAGCCAGGGTAATCTCCTTCGCGTCGTCTCCGAAGACAACAATGTTCATGTGATCTTTCGGGAACTTCGTCCTAATCAACTCCGCCAGCGCGAGCGAGACCTGTTTAGCCGGCGTGATCCTGTCTTCTCCGTAAAGGATCATGGAATGGCTGATGTCCAGAAGAACAACTGTAGCGCAATTCGTCAGGTGCTCAGTCTCGTAAACTTCAATGTCATCCTCGTGCAGCTGGAACTTCTCAATGCTATCATGAAGCAGCGCGTTCTTCAGAGTCGAGGTCAGGTCGATATTTGTTGGCTGGTCGCCAAACGTGTACTTCTTCGTCTCGCTTAGCCGGTCGACTCCCTGCCCCGTGTGCGGAGATTCATGCGAACCCTCGGGACTTTTCTTCAAATTCGTGAAGACTTCTCTGAGCGCGTCTTCCCTAATCCTCTGAACTCCCTTCGATGTCAGCACAATGACATCCTTGGCGTCGTCTATGTAGCCTAGCTCTTTGAGTTTCTCAATGAAGTCATCGATGGTCATGTCCTTGTCAAAGAGGTCGTACTCCTGGCCCAACTGACGCATCCACTCGAGGGCCTCCTCCGCGTCACCACTCGTTTGGAGAAGCAGATAGCTGAACAGCGATACCATGTTCTGGAGACGCTGCTCGTCCGTCATCGAGTTTTCAGTCCACTTCGAATATCTGAATTTCATACGTCGCCTCGCATCCGTCCACCAATCACCTTCTCGCGATTCACCTTCTGCCATTCATTAATGATCATTCTCAACTTAAGCTTTCGAATTCCCGGCGAGCATACTTTGCACGAAGGGATTCGTCATCTTTTCTCTTCCGAGAGTGCTGTCACTGCCATGTCCCGGATAAATCTTCACCTCAACGGGCAAGGTCATGAGTCTGTGCTGGATACTCTTCGAGATTTCCTTCATCGAGCCAGTCGGCAAATCCACTCTGCCGATTGAACCCGCGAAGAGCGTATCCCCTGTGAACAGGACTCGCTCGTCTTCTTCGTACAGGCAAATCGAGCCTGTAGAATGCCCTGGAGTCTGTATCACTTTGAATTTCGGCCCCACGGAACCGACGGTTGCTCCGTCGGACAGCGCCAGATCTATCAAAACCGGTTCAATCGGTTCAGGCGGCGCTATTACCATCCCGTTCGGGTCGCTCATCATCCATGCGTCTCCCTCATTAGCACACACCTGAGCACCGGTCAACGCGGCAAGCTTCTTCATTTCCCCGATGTGATCCCAGTGGCCATGTGTCGCCACAATGTATTTCACGGAAAGTCCAATCTCCCGAATCCGCTTGTAGATCTTATCCGACGACCACATTGGCACGTCGATTACAACCGCTTCCATGCCGGGGCCGGCATAGACTAGATATCCTATCGTCCAAATGGGACCGTCTTCAAATTTCTCTATTAGCAATGTCGAATGGGAGTTCAGAGTCAATCCTCCTCGTAGCGCGCCTTCGGCGGGAAGATGCTTCCGACGAGGTCCTTGTACGCGACTACGTTGTCGGCGTCGTCTTTGGCAATCCTCGAAAATTGGTGCAGGCCGTCGAGAACAAACTCCATGGAAGTTGCCAATTCATACTTTTTCGATTCTTCAACCTTCATATGTTTCTTAGCGATTTCCTTCAGGCTCGCAACCTTGCTCAGCTGGGCGTAGTAGTCGTCGAACGCCATATCGTCGGCAACTTCAATCTTGTTGCCCGATTCGAACCAGGAAATGATTGGAGTATACTCGTCCTCGCGTTTCTTCGGCTCGTCTCCCTGCGGCGTTCTGATCTTCTTCTGAAGCGGATCCGGGAAGTATTTCCGAAACGTTTCCCTCACCGCTTTTCCGATAAGAGCCCTGCTCACCTTCACGGAGCCTTCCTGCTCTCCCTCAAAAACAAGTTCGAGCTTTCCTGTCATGCCAGGAAGGACTTGCTGAAGGTCGCATATCCTCGGGACGATGACCTTCTCGCCATTAATGATGGCGCGCCGCTCGGCGCTGCTCACCAGATTTTCCATCACCGAGATCGTCATCCTTACGCTAACGCCGCTCTTCTGATCGACAAATTCACTTCCGCGGGCCTGAAAGGCTATCTCCTCTATAATCTCCTTCAGGTAATGCGGCATGACGACCTCTCGACCGCCATCTCTAGAGAGCCACGCCTCCTGCTCCGTGATTTTCATCGCCTCATCTATCGAGCGCGGATAGTGCGTAAGGATCTGCGAATCGATCCTGTCCTTCAAGGGAGTAATGATGTTTCCCCGGTTCGTGTAATCTTCAGGGTTCGCCGTGAACACCATCATCACGTCGAGGGGAATTCTAACATTGAAACCGCGAATCTGTATATCCTTTTCTTCCATAATGTTGAAAAGGCCAACCTGTATTCTGGGCTGTAAATCAGGGAGCTCATTGATGGTGAAAACTCCGCGGTTTGTTCGCGGAATAATTCCAAAGTGGATCGCCCCTTCGTGCGAGTAATGTAGTTTCTGCACCGCTGCCTTGATCGGATCGATGTCGCCAATCAGGTCCGCGATTGTGACATCCGGCGTCGCAAGCTTCTCGCCATATCGCTGCTCGGGTGTCAGCCATTCGATCTCGACATCGTCGCCGTGTTCCTTCACTAGATCAATGCAATGCTTACAAACCGGATGAAACGGATTGTCGTTTATCTCGCATCCTTTGATGAAAGGGACTTGCTCGTCGAGCAAACTGACAAGGCTTCTTGCGATCCGCGTCTTCGCTTGACCGCGCAGGCCGAGAAGTATCATGTCGTGCTTCGCAAGTATCGCATTAACGATCGAGGGTATCACGGTCTTATCATACCCGATTATCCCCGGGAAGAGGATTTCGCCTTTTCCCAATTTCGAGACGAGATTTCTTCTCATCTCTTCTTTAACCGGAAGAACCTTGTAGCTGCTCTTCCTTAACTCTTCCAGAGTATGCGGTAACTGCTTCATCGCTTCTCTCTTATTTCTACTGAGAATTTATTTTCACGTATCGCCAAAATCAAACCGGTGGCCAATCAAAATTCAATGCATAATTGGAACTGCGTCACTCGGATTATAATTTCTAACAATGCAAACCTCAAAAAAGCTCCTCATAAGATTGAGTTCGGCGGGCGACGTGCTGCTGACTTCCCCTCTCCTGAAGCTTATCAAGGAAAGAGAGCCGGAATCCGAGATCCACTTCGTTGTCAAGTCACAATACGCCGATATCATACGATCAAATCCCAACGTAAGTGAAGTCCATATAGTTCAAGACCATGCGGACTTCCATCAACTCGAAAATCTCAGACGGATTCTTATTGCTGAAAAGTTCAGCATCACTCTCGATCTGCATAACAATTTCAGAAGCGTTTACCTAAGAAGAGGCACAGCACCGACGGTCAGGGTCATTAAAAAGGAGATCGTCAAGCGTGCGATACTAGCTAACAGTAGATTAAATCTCTTCACCGCACCCAGAACAGTCGCGCTTAAATACGCGAACACTTTCGACAAGTCTATAACGAGCGTGCCGAGACCCGAATTATATTTTCCGGAATCGGTTTTGAAAAAGGCAGATACGATATGGGGGTCATTCGGAGCAGATGAAAGAGAGTCCGTATTTCTTTGCCCGGGGGCGAGACATTTCACAAAAAGGTGGCCGGTACAATACGGGAAGAAACTCGGAAAGAAGTTGTCGGAGCGTAAGAGGATTGTGCTTCTCGGCGGTATCGAAGACGCTGAAGCGTGCCGCGATATACAAAGTGGCACAAACATCCTTAATTTTTCCGGACAGCTGT
>JAJYGB010000336.1 GCA_021785235.1 Bacteroidota bacterium | reverse complement strand
GCCATGTCTTCTACGGATCGAATCCGCTCAGACCATCTCGAATACTCTTATCTTCGGCACAAGCAGTTGTATTATCAGCAGGGCGAGGAGATACACGGAGCCGGCAACAATGAACAGCGACAGATAGCTGCCGGTAAACTGCAGAATGAATCCTGCCGACGTGGCTATCAACATGCCTCCGATGGCACCCGCCATCCCGCCGAGGCCGACGACAGAACCCACTGCTTTTTTTGGAAACATGTCGGATACTATCGTAAAGAGATTAGCGGACCAGCTTTGGTGTGATGCGGCTGCAAGCCCGATCAACAAGACTGCCCACCATTCTGTCACAGAAGAGGCGAGCACAATCGGCACGATCAATATTGCGCTGATAAGCATCACCATCTTTCTTCCCCTGTTGATGCTCCACCCTCTCTTGATGAACGCTCCGGACATCCAGCCGCCTCCGATGCTGCCAATAGTCACCATCGTGTAAATCACTATGAGCGGGAAACCAAGGTGGGCAAGGTCAAGGTGGTATCTTTGGTTGAGAAAACTCGGCAGCCAGTATAAATAGAACCACCAGATCGGATCAGTCAGGAACTTTCCGATCACGAACGCCCAGGTCTGTCTGTATTTCAGAAGCTTGACCCAGGGAATCTTCTCGGCGGGAGGTTCCGGGGAATCGCTCTGGATATAGGCTACCTCTTCCCTGCTGACGCGCTTCTGTCTCTCGGGAATATCATAAAATACCAACCAGAGAGTCAGGGAGATGAAACCCAACAAACCGGTAAAGATGAAAGCCTCCCGCCAGCTCCATGTCAGTGTTATCCATGGGACCAGGATCAACGCTATTATGGTTCCGATATTGGGTCCGGAATTGAACAGTCCGGTGGCGAGAGCTCTCTCCTTTTTGGGAAACCATTCGGCAGTTCCTTTTATAGCTGCGGGGAAATTTCCGGATTCACCGAGGCCAAGTGCGAACCTGGCGGCACCGAAGCCGAATACGCTCCTCGCAAATGCGTGTGCTACAGCCGCTACGCTCCAGACGATCATCGAAACCGAATAGCCTTTCTTGGTCCCGACTTTGTCGATGAACCTGCCGACGAAGAGGAGCCCGATGGCGTATGCGCCTGTGAAAGCGGTGACGATGTAACCGTAGTCTACCTGGTTCCATCCAATACTGTTCTGCAAAACCGGAGCGAGAATACCGAGAACCGCTCTGTCTATATAGTTGATGGTCGTCGCAAAGAAAAGCAGTGCGCAGACGACCCAACGATAATAGCCGACTTTGACACCCGGCAAGATACCCTGCTGGTCCCCGCCGAAGTTTGGGGTATTGTCTTTCATTCTTTCCTCTTCTGATGTGATTGTTCTACGCTGTCTCAATTAACTACCCAGCCGCGGCCCGCCTTCATAAAGGCGCTGATATTGTCCGCAGGCGTCTCCTGCGGCAGATCACAGCCGGTGCTCAGAACAAAATTGCTGTAGCCGCTCATAATTGCAAGCAGTTTATTGACATCCCTCTCCACATCGTCGGGTCGACCGTTAAGAATTGAGCCCGTCGGACTCAGGTTCCCGATGAGCACCATGTGCTCGGGAACGTTTTCTGCGACGTCTGGGAGATCGACCCCGGCCTCGGCGGAATCAAGGCTCAGCGCATCGACACCGGAACCGGCCATAACTTTCACCAGATGCATCGAGTTTCCGCAGACATGGTAAACCGTGGATATTTCAGACAGCTTGCAGCTCTCATGTATGCGGCGCACGTAGAGTGCCGAAAACTCCTCGAACTGGGCGGGGCCGAGCATGACGGCGCTCGGTTCGAGCACACAGATCAGCTGTGCTCCCGCCGTAACCAGGAGACGAACATACTGCTGAATCTTGCCCATGGCGAAACTGCAGACCTCGTGCAGCGCTAGGGGACGTATGACCGTCGCCGTCGCAGCATCTTCCGCTCCCATCAGGAGGGCAGCAAGCGTGTACGGGCCGGTAACGTATGCTCCCCGCAGAATGGTCGAAGGAAGTCCGATACTCATCAGCTTCATCGTTTCCACATAGCCGAGCAGCCTGGCGTCGAACGATATATTGACACGCTCGGCGGCAATGAGGTCCTCCAGCATGAATTCATCCCTCACGACCGTCGCAGATTCTTCCTTGGGAAAAACAGTGTACCGCCCGATCGCATTGGCTTCGACCGATAAATCCATGAGAGGAAAGATCGCATCGGGGTGAAATGTGTCGGCGATGGCTTTCAAGACCCTGAAGTGCTCACCGTAGTTCTGCTGCGCGAGTTTCACGGAACACCCTGTGAGATTCAGACCGGGGAAGCCGACCAGTGGCATAACGAGACGTCGCCTTTCCTCCCGGGCCTTTTGAACCATCTTAAGAAAAGGGTTCGTCGACGGGGTGTGTATTGCCGTGGAGTGTCGTGCCTCGTCAGTCAATGTAGTGGTTATTTCTCGTACATCATCTTGACGGTCCGCGTGAATTGGCCGGCATCTCCGGCAGATACCGCGGACATTCTGCAAAAATAGATTCCGCTTGCGAGTCCCGTCGCGTTCCAATCCAGGCGATGTTCACCCGCAGGTACTACACCTTCCACGAGAGTTTCGATCTCCCGGCCGGTGACATCAAAGACCTTCATCGTAACACGTTCGGTCGCCGGCAAATAGAAAATAATGGTGGTCGATGGATTGAACGGGTTTGGAAAATTCTGACTCAATTGGAAATTAACAGGCTGCTTAATTTCGTTCCTGGGTTTGACAGACGTGATCAGGCTTGCTCCGTCGCCGAGTATTTCGATTTCCCTGAGCCTGTTGGTACCCACGCCTTTAGTGTGAAGAAGGTCCAGGTAATTGTCGCAGAACGTCTTACCATCGGGCAATGGAAGTGTCGCGGCCTCGCTATCGAGCCCCATGAGATACGCTCCTATGCTGTCGACGGCAACGGGCTGTTTCCCCGCGAACAACACATGACTTTCAGAAGGTTGGAAATTAGTGTTCCAACCGCCTTCGCCTCCGGTGGCATTCTTTATTGCGTCGACGACCGCGAGTGTGACCGGGCGCGCGGCGTTTAGATCGCAGACAGATTCGGGCAAATAGTGGTTTGAAGCGTCGGTGCTCACCTTGTGATGCATCGCTCCCCTTCGCCCGCTGTCGTTCGTTATCGTGTAGTCGCTCTGTGGAACGGTACCGACCTGGTTCTTCAGAGAGCACGTAAGTCCCGCCTCGGCATGCTGCTTCAACTTCGGAATCGACACGTAGACGTCGGCATCCTTTAGTATCTGATTCATCGTCAAAGACGCGAAATTAAAATAACCGCTCCCCGTCGACATGGATACGAATGTCCCCTTACTGAGATCAACCAGGTTGCATCCCAGTGCGTTTTTCACCGCCATGTAGCCGGCGAAAGCGGAGTTTGTAAATGAATCCGCACTCCCCAGGCTTTCCACTATGCTGATGTCGCCGGGACTGACCCCCGCATCGATGATGAGCTCCCCTACGGCCTGGATGACCGCGGGATGTGTCCACATGGCTTCCGTGATTGGGACGCCGTTCAGTTTTGGGTTATGAGCGGGATCGGCCCAGTACGATCCGCCCGTCAGATTTATTTTTATTGCAACCTTGTTGCCGGCCTTCACTATATCGTTGATCCCGCCGATCTGCTCCAATAGATATTGCACTTTCTGCTTGACAGCAGCAGGATCGTAACTGTCCGCCAGGGTGTCTTTTGTATTGGTGATGGCGACCTGAGCAAGATATACAGCCTTCTTCTCGTATCCGTAGGCGAGTACTCCAGCCGATTTAATGTATGGTGTCAGAAGCACCCCGGCGGTGGCCGCTCCAAGAGTCTTTAGAAATTTCCTCCGTGAACTGTTTGTCTCCGAGTCTGGATCAAATTTCCTGCTCATGTCATCCCCTGTCATTTTGCGTTTGCCCGAGTAGGGAGCAAATCGTTGAAGCGCACGACCGATTTGTTCCCGCTGATGGCCAAAGAGACCATCTTTTGTAATATAACGGTTGTCTCTGCCTTTCTTGCAAGTCAAGCAGCCCCGTTCGAGGGGCAGCACCGCGCAGATTTATAAGAAGTGGGCCGGCAAATGCGCGACGGCCCTATAATTACACTTCCATCTCCAGGCGGAGAATTTTCGCCCCCGCGAGAAGGACGCGCGCGGTGTCAGTGACCTCTGACCGCATTTATAAATGCCTTAATATTCTCCGTCTTGACTCCCGGCGGCATTCCCCCTCCGCATGACATGATTACTCGCGACTTATCCTTCAGGGAATCCACAAGCTCGCGGGTCACTTTCGTTACATCTTCCGAAGTGCCGCTGCCAAGCACGTCTCGCGGAGGAATATTCCCGACCAACGTCACGTTGCCCTGCGTCAACTGCTTCAATTCGTTCAGGGTGACTTCAAAACCCATGTTGAAAAGGTTCACGCCCATTTCGGGGAGGAACGGCGCAGAGGCCTTGCATGGCGCGTCGTTGTGGAGAAACTTGACGGACACGTTCGCGTCGAACAGTTCTTTGAAATACGGGAGTCCAAACGTGCGGAATTCGTTTGCGCCCATGAATCCGATTATATCATCGAGAAGGAAGATGCCGTCAATTGAGGGGAACGTCTCCATTTGCAGGTGGAGCCAGTCTTTCAGATAGGCGGTGATTTTCTTCATAAGCAGCTCGGCCTTATCCGGCTGCATCATCATCATCGTCAGAAACTCCGTGGAACCCATCAGGTAGCTGGCGACGTTGAGCGGCCCGCGGGCCACAGCAAAACGGATCTTATGACCCGCCGCCTCGATCTTAGGCTGCGCGAGTTTCAGGCGGTTCAGCATGAAGGGCAGAAGGCCATCTGTTCTCGGATCGGGTTCCGGGAGGTTGTCGATGTCGTCAGCCGAGTTGATAACCTTGTGCGCGAACGGAAACTCGTCAGGCGGGAATGTGCCGCGCGCACCGAACGCCGAAGGCTCGGTGCACATTCCGAATTCAGACCAAAAACCCGGCAGGAACATGACGTCCGGAAAATCGCTTATGGCTTTCAGGTTTGCCTTCATCCACAGTTCGTCGCTCGAAAAATAGTCGAGTATCTTGATCCCGTACCAGTTCGGCAGCCACGGACTGTCTATGATGAAACCGATCG
>JAJYGB010000490.1 GCA_021785235.1 Bacteroidota bacterium | reverse complement strand
TCGTCGGGTTGAACAGATTGGGATAGTTTTGTTTACGATGATCGTAGTTCCACTCATGACTGTGCCTCCCAATGTTCTGCTGAATTACATGTGTCATTCGGCAAACCATCAACACCTACCAGGGCCTGCCTTTCGATCCTTGAAAGAAAGAAGGATCTGACTTTAGAAAACGCGAGTCAATGAATTCTACGGTGATCAAATCCTCCCAACCTTGCTTATTTTCGCTCCTCGGGCTATTTTTTGATACACATGCCGAGCACGAAACGAGAAACTGCCTTAGCGGGAATGGACCAGACTGCGAAGAGGAAATCAAGCCACGTCGATCTGGTTCTTAATGAGAAAATCGACTACTTGAAATCCACGGGGCTCGACAAATATGAGTTTGTCCACAACGCGCTCCCTGAAATAAATTTCCCGGAAATAGACACGGCCGTCAGATTCTTCTCACATGAGTTTTCAGCCCCAATTATCGTCTCATCGATGACCGGTGGATTCGAGCGGGCCGCCGGCATAAACTCGGCTATCGCCGAACTTTGTAGAGAGAGGAAGATAGGGATGGGCGTTGGCAGCCAGAGGCAGGCGCTCCTGAACAGCGACTATCTCGAGTCGTTCAGGGTTGTCCGCCGGGTCGCGAAGGACATCTTCGTTATGGGCAACATAGGCGCCGCGCAGGTGGCGGACGGCCTTGCCGTCAGGGAAGCCCGCAAGATTGTCGACATGGTTGAGGCGAACGCTCTCGCGGTCCATCTTAACGCGCTCCAGGAATTCATACAGCCTGAGGGCGACAGGAATTTCCGCGGCGTGCTGAAAGGCATTTCGCAGCTCGTCCGCGTGCTTAAGATTCCGATCATCGTCAAGGAGACGGGGGCCGGGATCGGTGCCGCGACCGCGAGGCGGCTTATCGAAGCGGGAGTCTCCGCTATAGATGTGTCCGGAGCCGGAGGAACGAGCTGGGCCGCAATCGAGACGTTGAGAAGTGACGACAGGCGGATCGGCAGGAAGTTCTGGAACTGGGGCATCCCGACCGCGGAGGCTCTTCGACAGGTGAATGCGCTTCCGTCGCGTAAGAAGATAAAACTGATCTCCTCAGGCGGTATCCGGGACGGCATCGATGTCGCGAAGTCGATAGCGCTTGGCGCAGACCTGTGCGCGGGCGCCCAACCCTTCCTGAAGGCTCTCGACAAAGAAGGGACGGAAGGGTTGATTAAGGAATTTGATAACTGGGTCGAGGAGCTGAAGGGTGTGATGTTCCTGACAGGAAGTAAGAACGTGAGTCAGCTTAAGAGGGCGAAAATAGTGCAGGTTGCCGGTTGAGTAAATTCAGCGAGTCAACGGTGAAATATCGACTGCTGATTGAGGAAGAGCTTGATAGGTCACTGCTTTTGGTGCCGGACTCGCCTCTGAGAGAGAGCATAGGGTATGTTTTCTCGATGGGCGGGAAACGTGTCAGGCCGCTTCTCACAATCCTGGCGGCCGAAGCCGTAGGGAAGTACTGCGACGATGTGCTCCACGGCGCGGCGGCTATAGAGATACTTCACAATTTCACGCTTGTCCACGACGACATCATGGACAACGCCGATACCCGCCGTGGCAAGTTGACGGTTCATGTTACCAGCGGCGTCAACACGGCGATACTTGTCGGTGATCAGATGATGGCACTCGCCTACGACTGTCTCGAGAAGTGCAGCGGGGACCATCTCCGCGACAGCCTTCGAGTATTCAACGAAGGCGTTAAGCAGGTCTGCGACGGGCAGGCGCTCGACGAAAGCCTGAGCAAACTGGGTCGCTCGAGCATGCCTGATTACATTAACATGATTGCCAAGAAGACCGGAGCCCTGCTCATGGCCGCCGGTCAGCTCGGTGGTTTGCTCGGAGGCGGTACGCGCGAAGAAGTCGATATGCTCGGCAGGTTTGGGCTTAACCTGGGCATCGCTTTTCAGATTCTCGACGACATGCTCGACCTCGAAGGCGATGCCGAGAGATTCGGGAAGCCGCGCGGTCTCGATATAATAGAGAAGAAGAAGAACTATATGTTTCTGGAGGCGCAGCAGTCATTGGATGCAAAACGAATCGCTGTTGTCAACGCCGCCTATGGAAAGACGTCCGTGACCGAGCATGATGTCGACGCGGTTCGGAATGCCTACCGTGAGGGGGGCGTGTTCGACGCGGCGAAAGAGGAAGTCTCGGAGTACACTGAGAGTGCGTTGTCCAGTCTCGAAGCACTGAAGGAGTCCGAAGGAAAAGATGCGCTGGTCGAACTTGCAAATTCACTCGTGCAGAGAACATTTTGATGGCGGTCGGCAGTATGCATTTTGCCTGCCATCGGGTAATTCAAAAATATTAGGGATGCATGGTCCAACAGGAAGTAGTAGTAAAGAACCGCCTCGGGCTCCACACCCGCCCCGCCGCTTCGCTGGTCAAGCTCGCGGCGAAGTTCAAGTCGGATTTCTATCTCGAAAGGGATGGCTATCGAGTGAACGGGAAGAGCATAATAGGTGTCATGACACTCGCGGCCGAGGAAGGAGCCAGGATATTGCTGATCTTTGAGGGTGAAGACGAAGCGGCGGCGCTTGCCTCGTTGGTCGATTTCTTCAACAGAGGGTTCGATGAGCTCTGAACCCGTCGCGCATCCCGGTACCGTCGAGGAACTTGTCCTTCGGGGCGTTGGCGCGTCCCCCGGGATTGCTATCGGAAAAGTCCTTGTGCTGAAAAAAGACGGCATCGTCGTCGAGGAAAAAACCGTCGCGGACTCGGCGGTGGAGCTCGAAAGGCTTCAGAAATCCATCGAGCGCTCGACTTATGAGCTTGAGAAAGTATACCATACCGCCAGGGAAAAAATAGGCGACGACAAAGCAAGGATATTTGAGGCGCAGCTTCTCATATTGTCGGACCCGGTATTCTTTGACGGAGTTAAGCATAAGATAGTGAGGAACAAGAAGAACGCGGAGTTTGTCGTGTCCACTGAATTTTCGAAGCAGGTCGAGCAGCTTCGTCGGAGCAGCAACGAGATGTTTAAGCAGCGAGCGATGGAGATCGAAGACTGCAAGAACAGAATCCTGCGGAACCTTGCGGAGGCGAAGCTGAAGTCCAGGTTCGAAGGGACGCCCATAGTTGTCACCAGCGAGCTTACGCCTGCGGACGCCGTTCTCCTCAGCCGCAATGCCGTGCTCGGTTATGTCAGCGATTTCGGCGGGGCGCGATCCCATGCCTCGATTTTGTCCCGCTCTCTCGGGATTCCGGCTGTCGTTGGACTGAAGGAAGCCACCAAGCACGTCAGCGACGGCATCGAGCTTATACTCGACGGCTATCGCGGCGTCATTATAATTAATCCCACCGAGAGTACGCTTAAGAAGTTCAGGGACCGGAAGAAATGGTGCGAACAGCTCGACACCGAGCTCATGTCTGAGGCCGGCGAACCCGCGCTGACTACGGACGGCAGGAGAGTATCCGTTGAAGCGAACATCGAGCTTCTCGAGGAACTCCCTCTCCTCAAACCGCACGGCGCCGACGGAATCGGGCTTTTCAGGACGGAACCGCTCATAATCGATTCCGACGCGATACCCGGTGAGATGGAACAGGCGGAAGTCTTCCGTAAAGCTGTCGAGGAAGCGCGGCCCAACGCAGTGGTCTTCAGGACCTTCGACATAGGCGGCGACAAGTTGTTTGTGCAGGACCATGCGGAGCAGAATCCGTTTCTCGGGTGGCGGGGGATTCGTATGATGCTGGATCGCCCCGACCTCTTCAGGGAGCAGTTCAGGGCAATACTTAGGGCGAGCTCTTCGGGCAAATGCAAGATCATGTACCCGATGGTGGCAACCCTTGAAGAGGTAATCCGCGCGAACGAGCTCCTCGCCGATGCGAAGAAGTCGCTCGACTCCGAAGGAATCAATTACGACAAGAAGATTGAAGTGGGCGTTATGATCGAGATACCGTCCGCGGCGCTGATGAGCAGGGAAATCGCGAAGCATGTCGACTTCCTCAGCATCGGAACGAACGATTTGACGCAGTACCTCCTCGCCGTCGACAGGACAAACGAGCTTGTCGCCAACATGTTTGAAGAGTTTCACCCGTCGGTCCTGCGGACCATCAAGCTGATTATAGACTCCGGTCACGATGCCGGGATAAAAGTCGCGATGTGCGGGGAGATGGCAGGGAACCCGATGGCGACCGTAATGCTTCTCGGTATGGGCCTCGATGAATTCAGCGCTGTCAGCTCGATGCTTCCTGTCCTAAAGAAGATCATCCGCGCCACCAACTACAAGAGCGCCCGTAAGTTCGCGAGGCAACTGCTGAAGATGGATTCAGCGGATGAGATCAAGAAGATGCTGGCCGATTATCTGAAAACACGTTTTGAGAGAATCTACCACACTAGCGTAAGCGAAGAGAACCTGGATTAATAGGAGCGACACTTGAACAGGTGCCGCGTTTTAGCCTGAGGGAGGAGCGGCAGGCTCATTGGTCGGGTAGAAAAGTTGCCCGGCACAAGCTTCGAATCCCGGTCCGAGACTGAGTCCGGGTGGTTCCTCTTTCTGCAATTCCGTCGGGTGCAATCCGCACGGACGAGGGATCTTCACCGAAATATCAGTACCCGGCGGCCATTCAGTGCTCATGTGACCCCGCGCTCAGTGTGGCATATTCCCGTTTGAACTTCTCTCGTTTGCCCATAAATTCTTTAGCCTAAGATATTTTGAAACGAGTACTGCCCCGGGAACCCATCCCCGGCAAATAGAGTTAGAGTCCGAGAACATTTCCGACAGACAAGAGGCAATGGAACAAAAGCATACACTTCACGACGTGCCGCTTTTCACGAAACTTTCTCCCAACGAGCTTAAACTCATTACCGGCATTTCAAAGACCAGGAAGTTCAAGAAAGGTCAGATAATATTTCTCGAGGGCGAACCCTTTTCGGGTTTTTACGTCCTGTTGACCGGTTCCGTGAAAGTTTACAAGCTTAAGGGAGACAGCGAGGAGGTTGTCCTCAGCACGCTGGAGCCCTACAGGAGTTTTGCTGAGTCATATCTCTTCTCAGGGTCGCATTTCTACTCTTCCTGTGCTCAGGCCATCGAGGACTCGTCGGCTCTTTACATCCCGCGCGACGACTTCGCTTCACTCATGGGAAGAAACCAC
>JAJYGB010000089.1 GCA_021785235.1 Bacteroidota bacterium | reverse complement strand
CAAGTATACGCCTGCAACCGCGGCGTCGACGGGACTCAATTTCTGAGCCAGCATCGCGGCAATTATGCCTGTCAGCACATCTCCCATCCCTGCGGTGGCCATCCCAGGATTCCCGTGGACATTTACGAATACTTTTCCCTCTTTCGTCGCGACTACGGTAGGCGATCCCTTCAAAACCAGAGTCACCTTGTTGTCCTGCGCGTAGCGGCGGGCAAGCTCGATCCGGTCTTTAGCTATCTCTTCAGCCGACAACCTGGTAAGCCTGCTGAACTCGCCGAGATGCGGGGTCAGGATAACCTCCGCATGCGTATCACGCAGTATGTCCGGCTGATCCGCCATAGCATTCAAACCGTCCGCATCCACAACTATTGTCCCATCATGGCTGCGCAATATTTTCGCCACGAGCTGTGACGTTTCCTGGTTCCTCGACAGGCCCGGCCCCACGACCAGCACATCCGCCCATTCAAGGTTCTTCTGTATCTGCAGCAGAACTGCAAGGGAGAGAGAACCATCCCCCGTCTGAGGAAGCGGGACGGTCATCACTTCTGTCAACTGGGATTCATACACCGGGTTAAGCTCCGAAGGGACGCCGAGCACTACGGCTCCGGCGCCTGCGCGCATCGCAGCGCGTCCCACCATGATTCCCGCCCCGGTCATACCGACAGAACCAACAAGCGCAAAGACTTTTCCGACGGCGTGTTTATACGTCTCTGCCTTTCTCCTCGGCAGCAACTTCTTGACGTCATCGAGGCCGATGACCCACGTCTGAACGCCGGCAAGCGACGGCAAACCTTCAGGCATTCCGATGCCGATAAGGTAGATCTCTCCCGAATTCTCCTTGCCGTCATTCATGATGATACCGCGTTTCAGGTTCCCCATGGTAGCCGTAGCGACGGCCTTCGGGGACAATGTGTAAACCATACCGTCATTGGAATTTATCCCGCTCGGCACGTCGACGCAGAGGACGGGAGTGAAAGTATCGGCCATCAGCCGGATTGCCTTCTGCGCGTCGTCCTTTGGCTCATCTGCCAATCCCGTTCCGAAGACAGCATCGATAACGAGATCGAAATCGTTCAGCGAAAGAGATCCGGCCACTTGCGCGAACTCTTCAACTTTCATTTTTCCACCCTGAGTTGAAAAGCTCTTTACCTTCTCAAGGAAAACCTTGGCGTCTCCCGAGACCTCCTCAGCCTTCCCTACCATGACCACCGTTACGTCCGCGCCGGTCTGGCCGAGGTAGAACGCGGCGCCAAGCCCGTCGCCGCCGTTGTTGCCTTTTCCACAAATCACGGCAATATGTCTGCCGCGCACCTCGCCGAGAAGTTTGCCTGCCACTTTGGCAATCCCAAGGCTGGCTTTATCCATCAGGGCCTGGCCGGTGACCTTGCCGCTTTCGACGGCTTCCCGGTCGCAACCCCTCATTTCTTCCGCAGTCAACAGATATTCCATATCAGCTCCGATTCAAGATAAAAAAAGCCGCCCCAAAATAGAAGCGGCCGGTGAAATTCTCAAGATAGATTTCCAAGTATTAAAACAGTCTCTCCGTCAGCGCTACGATATACCCCGGTGTCAGGCCAAGCCCGATTACCGCAGCCGCCGCAATAATCAGAGCCGTAGCCCCCAGTTTTGATATCGTTACCGACGTACTCCCCTCGGGTAAGTCCTTGAAGTACATGTTCACAACAACACTCAGATAAAAATATACCGATACAACGCTCGCAAGTACGCCAACGATGGCAAGCCACGTCATATCCGCGGTGACCGCCGACGCAAAGAGATAATATTTTCCGAAGAACCCCGCGAAGGGAGGAAGACCCGCAAGCGAAAACATGAACAGCGCCATCAATGCCGCGATGATCGGATGTTTGTAAGCCAGGCCTTCATAGTCTGAAATGTTAAGGTACTTCCCTTCTTTACTCTCGAGCACCGACACCACGCCGAATGCGCCTATCTGCATGAAAGTGTAGGCAAGCATATAATACAAAACGCCGGTCCTGCCGAGGCTGTTCGCGGCGGCAATACCGACAAGCGCGTAGCCAGCATGTGCGATGCTCGAATAAGCGAGCATTCTCTTGATATTTGTCTGGACAAGCGCGATCAGGTTCCCGAGGACCATCGTGAAGGCGGCCAGATATGCCATCACAAGCTGCAACTGCCACGATGGGTGTATGGAATAGCTGAACACTAGTACGAGAGCCGAGAAGGCAGCGGCCTTGCTTCCGGTCGACATGAAACCCGATATAGTCGTGGGAGAACCCTCGTAAACGTCCGGCACCCACATATGGAAAGGTACCGCTGAAATCTTGAAGCTGAGTCCGACGAGGATAAGCGCCGCGCCGATCCAGAGCAAGGGGTCGTTTTGAATCGATGAAAACCTGCCGAGAATATTGGCCAGATTCGTGGTGCCGCTGGCGCCGTATACCAGCGCTATTCCGTACAGGAGGAACCCGGTCGCAAACGCCCCCAGCAGGAAGTACTTCAGCGACGCCTCGTTGGATTTAGCATCCCTGCGTACGAACCCGGCAAGCACGTAAAGGCTTATCGACATCAGCTCAAGCCCCAGGAACAGCACCATCAAGTCGCGCGCGCTCGCCATGAGCATCATCCCGACAGTCGCAAAAACCACGAGCGAATAATATTCGCCGAAGTCTATCTTCTGTTTTTCGAGATAGGGCTTCGACAGAAGAACGCTTAATGCCGAGCTCAACAGGAAGACAATTTCAAAAAAAGCGGGGAATCTGCCCGTGAAGACAGTACCGTTGAAAGCGATCCCGGAAGCGTTGTAAGTATTCACAGTCAGGAGGCCTGAAACTACGAGGCCTAAAAGCGTGAGCCAGTAGACGACATTCGCCGGTTTCCTGAGACTTGCATCGATGATAAGCAGCAGCAGGGAATACGCGCTTAAGAAGAGTATTGGGCTGACTGCAATCAGGTCGCTATAATTAAAAGACATTATCTTCCTCTCAACAGGACATTATACGAATCACTCAAAAAATCCTCCCCCGGCTTCATCGCTGTAAGACGGTAAGCGAGCCCACCCTGGCATTCGTCATGGTGTTCACCAATGCCTTCACTGCCGGCTCGCTCTTGGAAAGAAACGTCATAGGGTGGACTCCGATCCAGACGATAAACACGACGATTGCCGCCAACACGGCGATCTCACGTACGTTCAGGTCCTTCATCTTCTCGTTTTCAGGCTTGTCAACGGTCTTAAAGAAAACGCGCTGATACATCCAGAGTAAATACACTGCGGCGAAGATGACTCCACTCGTGGCGACGATAGCGTACGCGGGGGTACCCAGGAAGTCGCTCTTGAATGAACCAACCAGGATCAGGAATTCACCGACAAACCCGTTTAGCCCCGGGAGGCCGACAGAACCGAGCATGGCAATCATAAAGAATGTGGCCATCACGGGGACGACCCTTGCCAGCCCGCCGAAGTCGCTGATCAATCTCGTGTGCCGCTTGTCATAAAGCATCCCCACCAGGAGGAACAAGGCTCCCGTCGTCAAACCGTGGTTGACCATCTGGATGACGGACCCCTGGATGGACTCGACGGTTATCGCAAATATGCCGAGCACGACGAAGCCGAGATGGGCAACCGACGAGTACGCTACAAGCTTCTTCAAATCCTTCTGCACCATCGATACGAACGCGCCGTAAATGATGCCGACGATGGCAAGTATTGCCATAAGGGGAAGGAACTTGAACGCCGACTGCGGGAAAAGCGGCAGAGAGAAGCGCAGGAGCCCATAGGTCCCCATCTTCAGAAGAACGCCCGCAAGGAGGACGCTGCCGGCCATCGGCGCCTCTGTATGCGCGTCAGGAAGCCACGTGTGCAGAGGAAAAATCGGAACCTTGATCGCGAAACTCAACGTGAACGCGAGGAACATCCAGGTTTGAATCCCGATCGGGATGGTGGGAGCTATGCTGTACAATTCGACGAGGTTAGTCGTGAAGCTCCCGCCGGGCAAGGTGCTCGCGTAATAACCGAGCCAGATAATCGCGACGAGCATCAAAAGACTTCCGACCATCGTGTAAATGAAAAACTTGATCGCAGCGTATACTCTCCGCTCGTGCCCCCAGATGCCGATGATGAAGTACATCGGGACAAGCATTGCCTCCCAAAAAATGTAGAAGAGGAAGAGATCGAGCGACGAAAAGACTCCCAGCATGCCGACCTCGAGCAGAAGGACGAAGAAGTTGAATCCTTTGACCCTCTTATTTATCGACGACCAAGAAGCCACAAGCGCTATGAGAGTCAGGAACGTCGTCAGGACCATCAGGAGGAGCGAAATGCCGTCTATTCCGAGGTGATAGGCGACGTTCAGGCTGTAAATCCAGGGTACGTACTCGACGAACTGGAACCCCGGCTTAGCCGCGTCGAAGCTGACATAGAGCAACACCGAGATTATGAACGTCAACGCGGCGAAAAGGATGGACACGCTTTTGACTGCCCTCTCGCTGCGAACCAGCAATACCAGGAGAGCTCCTATAAGAGGCGTGAAGATTATGAAAGACAATATGTGAGTTTCGAACATTTTGTTGTTCTCAGTTTATTTTGCGAAGGGTCCCATGGACAATATCAGGTATCCGACCATTATGATTATTCCGATTACGAAAGCCAGTGCGTAGTTCTGAACAAATCCCGTTTGGATCTTTCGCAGAATCCTGCCGAAAAACCGGACGATCTTCCCTGTTCCGTTCACAGTTCCGTCTATGACTGTCTCATCGAAGCCGTGCCACAGATATCTTTCACTCACATAAGTGAGCGGCTTGACGAGTACAGCCTGGTAAATTTCATCGATATAATATTTGTTGAGCAGAATATCGTAGAAATCGCCGACTCCCTTTTTGAGTTTCGCGGATAGCGCCGGTTTCTTGAGATAGGCGACGTAACCGAGGTAGACGCCACTGGCCGCGAGCAGCACCGAGACCGCCATAAGGATATACTCCGTCGACGGGTGCATGAAGAATAACGACGGGAGTTTTGACTGGGCGTTCTCGAAAACCGGTTCGAGGAACTTGTCGAACGTGTCGGCCCCGCCAAGCGCCGCCGGAATACCAATCCAACCGCCGATAACGGACAGGATGCCGAGGACCCAAAGTGGGATGAGCATTGTCTTAGG
>JAJYGB010000266.1 GCA_021785235.1 Bacteroidota bacterium | reverse complement strand
AAACATCTATCGGTAGAGCAGAGTCTGTGAAGGCTCTCTGAAGTCGAGACTAACGTCGAACGGCATTGCGCTATTCGATTGAATTTTTCGTTTGCCACTACGTCGCAGGTTGGCATCGGTTTTCAGATATAAAAATGAGGAAAAATAAAATGGCAATTAAAGTGCTAATCCCTACTCCGCTTCGCCCTTTCACCGATAGAAGGGACACGATCGAAGTTGAAGGGACTACGGTCGGGGAGGTCCTGGAAAATCTAACTTCCGAGTTCAGTCAAATAAAGCAGCATCTCTATTCGGATGACGGTACTTTCAGGAGCTACGTGAACATTTACGTGAACGATGAAGACATAAGATACCTGGCCAGGGAAAAGACCGCAGTTAGCGAAAAGGACACAATAAGCATTATTCCTTCGATAGCCGGAGGGGTGGACGTGGATATGCCGGAGGTCGAGAGCGAAACACAACTTTCGAATGACGAGGTACTGCGTTACAGCAGGCACCTGATAATTCCCGAGGTCGGTATGGATGGGCAGAAGCGACTCAAAGCCGGCAGAGTGTTAATGATAGGAGCCGGCGGACTTGGCTCTCCTGTAGGCATGTATCTTGCCGCCGCTGGAGTAGGGAAGATAGGGATTGTCGATTTCGATGTGGTCGACAAGACAAATCTTCAGCGGCAAATTCTCCACTCGACGCAGGACATTGGCAGGGCTAAGCTCGATTCCGCGCGTGAGAAGCTCGAAGGTATTAACCCCAACATATCCATCGAGACGTACGAAACCAGGCTTTCGTCTGATAACGCGCTGGAGCTCTTCGCCGATTATGACGTTGTGGTGGACGGCACAGACAATTTCCCGACAAGGTATCTTGTCAACGACGCTTGCGTTCTCCTGGGGAAGCCGAACGTGTACGGTTCAATACTTCGGTTTGAAGGCCAGGTCAGCGTCTTTGATTCAAAGCGAGGCCCGTGTTACCGGTGTCTTTATCCGGCTCCACCTCCTCCGGGATTGGTGCCGAGCTGCGCTGAGGGCGGTGTGCTCGGAGTGCTTCCGGGAATTATCGGCACCCTACAAGCGCTCGAGGTCATTAAGCTCCTTCTAAACGAGGGGGACACTTTGATTGGAAGGCTTGTCCTGTTCGACGCCCTAAAGTTCAAATTCCGCGAGCTGAAGCTCAGAAAAAATCCCGAGTGTCCAATATGTGGTATCGACCCGACGATACATTCTTTGATAGACTACGAACAGTTCTGCGGGATAAGCGGAGGCGCCGTATCCGAACCGGCAATCGACGAGCGGACTGAGATAACAGTGGAACAGTTGAAAGCCCGTCTCGATAACGGACAGAAGCCGTTCATGTTGGACGTTCGGGAACCGCGCGAATACGAAATTGTTAATCTTGGTGCGCGCCTGATTCCTCTGTCGGAACTGCCGAAGAGGTTCAAAGAGCTCGATCCATCTGAAGAGATAGTGGTACACTGCAAGATGGGAGGGCGAAGCGCCAAGGCGGCTGCATTCCTGAGGCAACAGGGTTTCACGAACGTGAAGAATCTTGTCGGAGGAATCGACGCCTGGATTAACAAGATAAATCCGAACCTGCCTCGATATTAGAGTTAGCGAAGTTCAACGAAAGGATTGAGAAATGTCTCTATATGTAGTCCAACACAAGCATACCGATGCGACATGTCCTGCGAGAAACATGGAAATGGGGCCGATGTTACTGACGCATCTTTCCGAAGAAAACGCCGGAAGATTTGGCGTGACGATAAAATCAGAAGCCGTGGTAGACGGAGCCCACACGCTTTACCTGATTGTAGAAGCTGCCGACAAGCAGAAGGTGGAGAAATTCATGGAGCCATTCACGAGGGCAGGGAGCGTCGAAGTTATGCCTGCCTCTGTCTGTGAGGTTGTTGTCGAACGCGGATCGTGTTGACACGATAGTCCGTTAGCGGAGTCCGGGTTGGTGCGCGGATCCAATGCCGCGTAGCCCGGGCCGCTTGGTTCTTGAAGGGGGGTACCGGAATGTTGTTCCGGAGCGGATGCGCTCGGGAAAGGGGGTGCATCGTCAATTCTGAAAGACTGGGTGCGCCTCGTGCCACCACCGGAGTAGATTTCAAGTTTCGATCTATTTTCTCTCGCCCGCCTGCCGGGCGATGCACTCTTGTTCGCGTCGAGTAGCACAAAAAGTCGGCTGTGACCCTTGACAGCTGCACATCCCGGCACTATATTGAACACGTATTTGTATACAATTATGTATAACCATCATCGCCCTCATATATTACCCCTTTCGACTCCATTCGACGCGGCGGCCGAAGTATGCCTCCTGTGGCCGCGTGATCGTCGTGAGATGGGAACGGGCGAATCGGAGCCTTATTCCGGCGCTTGTTAGCGGCTTCCGCCGACGGTTGAAGGTACAGGCGTGATCGGTTGGAGTTTTGTGACTGAGATGGCGAAGCTGTATAGCGGATGTCCCTGAGTCGAAGAGCCGTTTAGGGAGGCGGCAAGTTGCTGGGATACCTCGTCGGCCTGTTCTTCCAAGAAGTGTATATTTATTGGGATACGCGAAGGTCGTAAATTGAATACGGCGCAGCGGCCGGCTCACCACCGCCGAAAGGCTGAAGGATTCCGAGGGCTCACGGTAGGCGGGCGGATGATCTATGAAACAAATCAGGTAAAGGAAAGATGAAGTCCCGAAGGGTTCGGCCCGCACCGGCGGAGCCGGCACGGAGAAAAACAAAAGAGACGGTTTTCCAGATGCTGAGAGCGGACGTGATCTCTCAGAAACTGAAAGCCGGCCAGGCGATCCGCGAGGATGAGCTTGCTCAAAGCTTCGGCATCAGCCGGACTCCCATCAGGGAGATTTTGAGAAAGCTTGAGCAGGAGGACCTTGTCAAAGTAATTCCCAATAGGGGCGTCTTTGTATCCGAGCTTACGCCAAAAGACATCGAAGAAGTGCTCGAGATTCGGACCGCGATCGAGACTGCCGCCGCCCGCTCGGCAGCAAGCAAAATGACAGAGCAGTACCTGATGGAATTGAAGGACATAAACAGGCAGCTTGATGTGGCTATCGAGCTTCAGGACAGCATAGTCTCATTCGAGGCGGACTCAAGACTTCACAACCTCATCCTCGTCGCGGCGGGGAACAGGAGGGCTCACAGGATTATAAACAACCTCATGGGACAGATCCACCGGATAAGGTTCATATCAGGGCATATGCCTGGAAGGATGGAGACTACCATAGGCGAGCATAAAGAAATTATCATGGCGCTTCTCAGTATGGACGCGGATAAAGCTGAGGAATCCATGCGAAGACACCTTGCCAGCACGAGAGAACTTCTGCTTCCCTCTTCCGACATGGACAAAAAATTTGAAGAGTTTGTCCGCAACTCGATTTCACTTTAAACAGGTATTCAGATGGACATACTTATTACAGAAAACATCGACGGCGAAGCGATAGGCCGTTTGGAAACCCAATTCAAGGTCTTGCGAGACGGCAATCTATGGAAAGAAAGAGATAAGCTTGCCGGGCAACTCGCGCAGGCTAAGGCTGTAATCGTCAGGAATCAGACGAAAGTCGATAGCCAGCTGATTGACGCGGCGAAATCGCTCGTCATCATAGGCAGGGCAGGCGTCGGTTACGACAATATCGACGTCAAGGCGGCCAGCAAAAGAGGCATCGTCGTAAGTTACGCGCCGAATGAAAACACGATCTCAACCGCCGAGCACGCGTTTGCGTTGATGCTCGGCCTGTATCGGAAGCTCCCGCGCGCTCACGTCTCTACAGCCGCCGGCGAGTGGGACAGATATAACATGGTCGGTCGCGAAATTTACGGGAAGACTCTCGGCATACTCGGTTTCGGTAAAGTGGGCGCCCGCGTCGCGATGCGCGCGAAGGCTTTTGGAATGGAGGTCATAGCGTACGACAAGTTCCTCGCGCCGCTCGACTTCACCGTGACGGAATCGGGCGCTGTGTTGATGTCCCTCGAAGATGTTTTGGCGAAGGCGGACATTATTTCCTGCCACCTTCCGCGTAATGAAGGCACTATCGGTCTTATGGATTATTCAAGGCTGAAACTAATGAAGCCCGATTCTGTTATTGTCAATACAGGGAGAGGCGAGGCAATAGTGGAAAAGGACCTGATACGCGCCCTGAAGGAAAACATCATCGCAGGGGCGGCTCTCGACGTCAGGGAGAAAGAACCGCCTGTCGAATCGGAATTGAACCGGATGAACAATGTCATATTGACACCACATGTCGCTGGCCTGACGGTCGAGGCTCAGGAAAAGGTCATAGATTCCGTGGCGGCCGATATTGCGCGCGTCCTTCACGGAGAAGCAGCTGTCAATTATGTGAATTTCCCGGTCCCAAATATAGGAGCATAAAATGGTACAAGCAGAGACGAAAACGGGCAAAACTCAGTTCGCCGGGAACGACGGAAAAGAGTTCAGGATGTACATCGGCGGAGAATGGGTCTCTTCCGGAAATTCTTTCGAAGTAAAGTCTCCCTTTGATGGATCGCTTGTCGGCCGTGTTCCGGTCGCCACCCCTGAGCAGGTAGACGCCGCGTTGAAGTCGGCAACCAAAGCGTTCGAGAGCTTTTCCAGAAGCACGCCATACGAGAGATATCTCGTGCTGAGCAAGACTGCAGATCTTATCAGGCAGCATACCGAAGACCTCGCGAGAACTATCACGTCTGAGAACAGCAAGGTGATAAGGGAGTCGAGGGGAGAAGTGGCGAGGGCGGCAGACACGTTTTTATTCGCCGCCGAGGAAGCGAAAAGAATTCACGGTGAGACGATTCCTTTGGATGCCGTACCTGCCGGAGCTGGCCGTGTATCATACACCATGCGTGAGCCTATCGGAGTGATAGCGGCAATCTCGCCATTCAACGCTCCTCTTAACCTTGTCGCACACAAAGTAGCGCCGGCGATTGCCGCGGGCAACACCGTTGTGCTTAAACCCGCATCGACGACGCCGATAATCGCGTTGAAGCTTGCTGAGATCATGGAAGAAGCTGGACTCCCTAAAGGTGTGTTGAATATCGTAACCGGCAGTTCCGCGGTGGGTGAACAGCTCGTGAAAGATCCGCGAGTAGTCCTGGTGTCTTTCACGGGAAGCCCGGAGGTTGGGAAGCACATCCGGGAC
>JAJYGB010000526.1 GCA_021785235.1 Bacteroidota bacterium | reverse complement strand
GCAGATTGTCGAGAGCGTCGATGAGTTTGGAATAATACGCAGGCCTCAGCGGGACACCGCCAATCGAGTCTAGAAGGGAATCCCGGATAGCAAGGACAACTATGGATGTGTCCATTTTGACAGGCCCACGAAGCCTGAAAGCAAGATCGCTCATATCGGAATCGACCCTTCTTAAGGGTTTGACAAACACTAGCATAACAATGGCTACGGCCGCCGCTGCCGCCACACCTTGTCTCATTTTTCTGTTTACCATCTTGAGATAGACCTGATACCTACTCCTTGTTTTGCGCAGACGGCAGGGTCAATGCGACCGCTCGACTGCTCTCACAAAAACATTACTTGATGCGCCCACCATCTACCCGTCCATTTGCCGCTTTGCGTTGCTACCACCGCGGTAGCCAATTCGGCCATTTGATCGAATAACTAATTAATGTCTACTGCCCGACTTGTCGGAGCAATACATGCAAAAGGTGATTCTGTGTGGGGGGTGTATGTTACGGAATGAACAGAAGTGTGTAGATAGAAAAGGGGCGGCGCGCGTTATCCGCGCGCCGCTTGCCCAGAAATTAATTCTCGTTTTCCTTCAACTCACGCCTGAACCTCTCCTCGAAGATCGTATAAAGCGTCGGTATGAATATCAGCGTGAGAAAAGTCGACACAGTCAGTCCTCCTATGACGGCTATCGCCAGCGGCGACTGAGAACGATCTCCGCCCATTCCGAAAGCCATCGGTAGAAGTCCGATGACCGTTGCCAAGGAAGTCATCAAGATGGGCCTCAACCTCGTTCTTCCGCCGAGGGTCACTGCTTCGTGAAGCTCCATTCCGGCCTTCCGAAGCCTGTTGATATAGTCGACCAGAAGGATTCCGTTCGAGACAACTATACCGACCATGACTATCACTCCTTCGAACGAGGTAACTGATAGCGAAGTGCTGCTGAGGAATAGTGCCCAGATTACACCGGCAAGGCCAAGGGGAACTGTAAACATGATAATGAAAGGGTCCACGAGCGATTGGAATTGCGAAGCCATTACCATGTATACCATGACAATAGCGAGGGCAAGCGCGAGCAAGAGAGACTTGAATGTGCTCTTTTGCTGCTGAATGTTTCCGCTCTGCTTGACCTGAAACCCCGTGGGGACGTCCAGTCTGTTTAGCCTCTTCTGTATGTCGGCTGAGACGCTCCCGAGATCTCTTCCCGTCACGTTGGCAGTTACATCGATTATTCTCTGTTGATACTTCCTATCGATTTCGACTGGCGTCTTGGTCTTGACAACTTTCGCTATGTTTCCAAGTTGAACGAGCTGGCCAGTCGAACTCGGGACCGTCAGCTTACCGAGATCGCTTATGTGGTCGCGGTCCCTTCTGTCAAGACGGACAAGGATGTTGTATTGGTTGCCGGTGTGGGGGTCCGTGAATTGCGACGCAACCGTCCCATCAATCGCCGTTGCAACCGTATTTGCCACCTGTTCGACATTCACGCCAAGCGCGCCTGCTTTCACGCGATTGATCACGACTTCCAGCTCCGGCATGTCGGGGTCCATGCTTATTTGAGCATCCGTTGCTCCGGGAGTAGTCTTGATTATGTCGTCAACTTCGTGGGCCAGCCGCATCCCGGTTCGAAGATTGTAGCCCATTATCTCCACATCAATGGGGGCCGCCGAGCCGAAATTCAGCAGGAAGTGAAGGAAACCTCCAGGTGCGAGGTACATTTTTGCTCCAGGCATGGCCATCAGTTTCGGACGGAGCGCGTTCATGATCTGCCGCTCGGAGCGACTCCTATCCGTCGGTGGGACCAGTTCAACCTGTATGTTAGCGGCATACTCTCCCGCGTTCTGGCTGAAGAGGTTGCCGCTCTTCTCGGACGGCACACCGATGTCCGAAATTATCGTCTTGGTCTCAGGCACATATCTTCTTATTAAGTCTTCGACATTCTCAACATATTTCTTGGTGTCTCTAAGCCGGGTACCGACAGGAAGCTTGACCGTAATCGCGAACTGGCTTTCATCCGTATTGGGAAAGAATTCCGTTCCCACAAACTTCAAGAGGAAAAATGAAAGTACGGCAAAGCCTAGCACGATAGCCACAACTTCCCGCTTGTGCCTGAGAGCGGTCCAGATTACCCTCTGATAGTAATTATCGAGGCTCTCGAACAAGCTCTTCGAATACAACTTGAGCTTACCTATCAGGTCTGCGGTTTCAGCTTCCGTCTCCTTTTCCGGCTGCAGAATTCGATAACAGAGCAGGGGAGTGACGGTTCTTGAAACGAAGAAGGAAGCAAATAAGGCCACGCTGATTGTCAGCACGAGTGGCATGAAAAGAAGTTGCGCGATCCCCGAGAGAAATATTACCGGTAGAAAAACAATAACAGTTGAGAGTGTGGAGATAAAAATTGGTCCTGCCACCTCTATAGCCGCGTCAAGTGTCGCCTGCATCCTGCCAGCGCCGGTCGTGTTCATCAAGTTGAAGTGGCGTGTTATATTCTCCAATTCTACGATGGAGTCATCAACCATTCTTCCCACTCCAAGGGCCAGCCCTCCAAGAGTCATAATATTCAGGGAATTCCCGCTGAACCTGAAAAACACGAACGTGACCAGTATTGAAAGTGGGATTGCGATGAAGATTACGACCGCGCTCTTGAAGTCTCGCAGGAAAAGGAGTATGACTATTGTCGCGAGAAGGGCTCCCAATATGGCCTCCTGCTCCAATCCGCTTATGGATTGCTTTATGTAGGTGCTCTGGTTAAAGGCCAGTGAAGCTTTCACAGACCCTGGAACACCCTGCAATTTAGGAATGTCCTTGAGCACCTCGTTGACAACTTGAACGGTATTAGCGTCCGGTGACTTTTGCACTCGTAGTATGACGCCGTTTTTCCCGTTTACTCTCAGGAGTTCCGTCTGCTCCTGGTAAGAGTCTTCAACTTTTCCAATGTCTCCGATAGTAATCGGATCGCCATTGACGTCCTTCACGACGATGTTTTCCATCGGCTTGACTACGTTAAACTGGCTTTCAGTCGTCAGTGAATAATCGTAACTACCCGTTTTTAAATCACCGGAGGGAAGTATGAGGTTGGAATTTGCGACCGCCTGCGTCACCGTCTCGATGGGAATATTGAGCGCCTGCAGTTTATTCCTGTCGATGACAACATGGATTTCTCGAATCTTTCCGCCGACGACCGCAGCTTGTGCCACACCCGGAAGGTGTTCCAGCTGCGGCTCGATCGTGTTGTAAGCAAGGTCATACAGCGCCCGCTGTCCCATGTTGCTGCTAAGCACGACTGTGCACACAGGAATATTTGATATGTCGAACTGGAGGGCTATCGGCTGAGAAACGCCCGGAGGGAGAAGTTCAAGCTCCCTGTTAATCTTTTGAATTATGTCGACGAGACCAACGTCGGTGTTTGTACCCCAGTTGAAATAAACAAAAATCTGGGAGACTCCTTCGCGGGTTCTGGACTGGACATAATTGATGTCGTTTGTACTGCTGACCGCCCGCTCCAGCGGAACCGTCACAGACTGTTCCATATCTGTTGGAGCGGCGCCGTTGTAGAAAGTTATTACCGAAATTACAGGTATCTGTATGTTAGGCAGCATATCTATCGGGAGCTGCAGGAATGATACTAGTCCCAATACGAAAATTGCTATCGACCCCATCAAAGTTGAAATGGGATATTTAAGCGCGAGTCGAGTTAACCACATAAGGTCACCTCGTCCTCTTCAAATACCCGTAACCCCCACATGGTAATTGAACCAGCCGCGGCTTCTTCGTGCTTGCTGTTCACCTTTATTTCGTCCTTTCCATCGCAGTCGGGGAAGTCGCAAAAACCCGTACCGCGATTATATCCGTATAATCAAACTCTCAGTGTAACTCCTTTCATTGCTGGGCCACAACTCCGGGATCTTCCTCGCTCTAATTCCTGAAATTCGTGGCCCGTTTCTTAACACGCGTTACCCCTACGCTCGTTTCGGGGGACCATCACTCTTCTTCCCCCTTTATTTCTCTCTTAAATTTCTCTTCGAAAACCGTGTAAAGTGTCGGAACAAAAATCAGTGTCAGGAATGTCGAGACGGTAAGGCCGCCGATGACAGCGATCGCGAGTGGAGCCTGTGACGTATCCCCACCCATGCCGAGCGCCATCGGAAGGAGTCCCAGAACGGTAGCAAGCGATGTCATCAGGATAGGGCGAAGCCTCGTCCTTCCGCCGAGCGTAACCGCTTCATGCAGCTCGACTCCGCGTTTCCTCAAACGGTTTATGTAATCGATGAGCAATATTCCGTTCGACACGACTATCCCCACCATCACGATCACTCCTTCGAAGGAGGTCACGGACAGGCTAGTGTTCGTCAGGAATAAGGCCCAGACAACGCCAGCAAGTCCCAGTGGGACCGTGAACATGATGATAAACGGATCGACAAGCGACTGGAACTGCGAAGCCATGACCATGTAAACCATGATGATGGCAAGAAGAAGGGCAAGGAGAAGAGACCTGAACGTGCTCTTCTGCTGCTCAATGTTTCCGCTTTGGACGACCTGAAACCCTGTCGGGACGTTAATCTTGTTCAACCGCGACTGAATAGCGGAGGACACGCTTCCGAGATCGCTACCAGTGACGTTGGCGGTTACATCGATGATTCTCTGTTGGTATTTCCTGTCGATTTCTACAGGAGTGCTAGACATGACAACCTGCGCGATATTCCCGAGTTTTACCAGTTGCCCGGTCGAACTTGGAACCGTCAACCTGTTTAAATCGTCGATCCTATCACGGTCAGTCGAATCGAGACGAACCAGAATATTGTATTGGTTTCCGCTCTGTGGATCGGTGTACTGCGACGCCACAGCGCCGTCGATCGCAGTCGCAACGGTATTCGCGACATCCGCGACGTTGACCCCGAGTGCTCCCGCTTTGACCCTGTCCACGACAACTTTGAGCTGGGGCATGTTCGGATCCATACTTATCTGCGCATCGGTGGCTCCCGGTGTTGTCCTTACAATGTCGAGGACCTGGTGAGCGAGGCTCATGCCGGTCTTAAGATTGTATCCCATGATGGAGACATCGATCGGCGCGTTGGAGCCGAAGTTGAGGAGGAAGTGCAAAAAGCCCCCCGGCGCAAGAAATATTCGCGCTCCCGGAAGCGCCATC
>JAJYGB010000399.1 GCA_021785235.1 Bacteroidota bacterium | reverse complement strand
CATAACAGGGTTCCCTGTTCCAGGAACCATCGGGGATAAGACTGCGGCTGCGCGGATAGTGTCTCGACCAACAGAACCATGAGCATCCCAAGTCCTCGCACGGCGGATCTCCGCGCTCCTACTCCTGCTGAGTTTGCTGCTTCTTGAATTCCTCATACTTCTTGACCTCGTCATCAAGCTCCTTGAAAGTCTGTGAGGCCCTGAAGCGTGTGTATGCCTGCTCGTTCTTCTTCAGTTGGTCCATCAAAGCCTGGTTCGCCGCGCCGACGGGATATTCCACAAGGATGTATGCGCGCCAAAGGCTCCCATCCTTGTTGATCTTCTGATTTTTGACGCGGCTCCCGTTGAGTGTCGTTGACACGACGGTCTTCTCTGCCTGCGTAAACATCTGAAGGAGTTGAGCGTCGTTGCCCGTGCCGGTCTCTTCGGTGAATCGTTTCTGCAATCCCTGTATCCTGAGTTCTACCTGACGCCCTATATCCGCCCTGGCCGCTGATGTGGCTTTATCTACGGCGAGCTGCATATCCTGCGACGTCTGCGTATTCGCGGCGTAGAGATAGTTAGGATCTTGTGGCGGGTTCGAATACCAGTCCGGCAAATCGCCAGTGTCGGCGGTCTGAAGACCTCTAGATCCACCGCATCCTACAATCCCTATCATTAACAGAGCAGTCAAAGCAAATAGGTACCGCATTTCCAGCCTCCATTTCTTAGTAGCGAACGATTACTAGATATCAATATGACGACAGCGCCGACCGAAATGCCGCAACAGAAAGCTTGAAGAAAACGGGAGGTGGAGCCAGCTTCGCGTCGGGGAAACCAGGAGCGATTAAGATACGCCCGGTTGTCACCCGCCGTTCAAGCCGAATAGTCTCCAATTTTCCGGAATGAAGTTATCCCTTGCGCATACCTCGTCAACACTGCCGGAATTAGCCCTATGACAATCGAAAAGTAATGTCCGCCAGTTTCACATGCAAGCTTCACCGGAATTTCCAGCCGCGCGTGAAGAGAGGAAGTGAATCATGCGAAAGTCTTTTCTGAAACCGGAAAGGGACCACGTGTCAAAGAAATCCACGAACTTCGCAACGAGCCTTTCAGCGGTGTGAAGGAGAATATTTGCGCGACTCGAATTTGTCCGGTGACGAGAAAGAGATTAGGTATTGAGGATGCCTCAACTATTTCAGGTCCTTCTTTTGATGGGTTACATACTCAAGGCCGCAGCAGGGACAGAAACGTGAAGTGGGATAGTAAATCGGTTCCAAACAATCCTGGCAGCGCTCTATCATTTTCTTGCCGCACTCACGACAGTAGATTGAATTAATCCTAACCTCTTCATACGTGCCACAAGCAGGACAAACCCTGTAACTTTCTTCATATTTGGCCATAATTCCGATCGACCTTGAGCTGTTTATTTTATTATCCTCGCACTAGCACTCCATGGCTGAAAAAAAATTCAACAAACCAAGAGGGATACGCGAATCTTTCCTAATTCGACCAGCGCTTTTTCTAGAGGCAGCCGTCCGATTATTCGCGCAATTCGGTCAGCATTACGCACTTCGGATTTCGAATCTACCATTATGGCCATATCTCAAGCTGGTGCAACCTCCGCCGTAACAGGTTCGATCCAGGAGCGAAAGCTAATTCCTATTTTTCGTTCCTCGAGAGACGATTTTGTCGCTATCTCTCCTTCCTTAAATTTCCTTTCATTGGCGCGACGCACTCACATGCCCCGATGAGAGCGGCTCATCTGATTAGGACACCTCACAGTCACATAGTCGCCAAGGGCTAAGATGGTGCCGTTTATGTCAGAAAGTTTAAGAACCAACAAAACACAACGTACCTAAAGGATGGAGCCCAAAGGACATCAATAGCGGAAAAGAGGACCTCGTCCGGAGGAGGATAAACTCCGTACCATCCTATTGTTTATGTGGCATGACTTTGATAGTTTCATGCGAAAGACATGAAATGCGGAAGGACCATTCCAGCCTGTTCTGACCGACGACGGTCGCCATCCACCAACTGCCCTCCGCAATTAATCGAAGCGCCATTTAGTTGCTACAACGTTTTATCATTATAAAGAAGACGCAGATGTCCGACGATGTAACCGGGCAGACCGCGACGAACCACCTGAAAGACCAACGCACCGGAGGCAGAGCAACATGAGACTTGCACAACGGTTTTTACTCCTCTTCACTGTCACATCATTTTTCTTCCTGAGCGTGACGGCATCGTCATACGCGCAGGCGCCGAATCCAAGCCCAAAACTTTTCTCGGCTCTCCATTACAGGTTCGTTGGTCCCGGAGGAAATCGCGTGACGGCAGTCGTCGGGGTGCCGGGCAACCTGAACGTTTATTACGCCGGTGCCGCTTCCGGGGGAGTATGGAAATCAACGGACGCGGGCATCCATTGGAAACCAATATTCGACAAAGAGCCCGCGCAATCAATCGGCGACATCGCGATCGCGGCTTCGGATCACAACATTGTGTGGGTCGGAACCGGCGAGCCATTTATCAGGAGCAACGTGTCGATAGGTGACGGTGTTTACAAATCGACGGACGCCGGCGAGACATGGACGCACATGGGGCTCACTAGAACGGGAAGAATATCGCGCGTCGTGATCGACCCAAAGAACCCAGACATTGTGCTCGTCGCGGCGGAAGGCAACTGCTACGGGCCGCAACAACAGAGAGGCATATTCCGCACAACAGACGGAGGTAAAACATGGAAACGCGTCCTATTTGTAAACCCGAACACGGGCGCGTCGGACCTCGCGATGGATCCGGATAATCCGAGGATTCTTCTCGCGGGGACATGGCAGTACGTGATTCATACCTGGGGACAAAACAGCGGCGGGCCGGGAAGCGGCGTGTGGATGTCGCGCGACGAAGGAGCCACATGGGTTAGACTTACAAATGGACTTCCCAGGAGGCCGGTCGGCAAAGTGGCCGTTGGAATCGCGCAGAGCGATCCCAACGTGATGTACGCACTGATAGAGACCGGCGGAAACGGGCGCGGCTCGCTCTGGAGATCAAGTGATGGAGGCGCGAAGTGGTATGTCGTCAGCTATAACCGCATGCTCGCCGAACGTCCCCACTATTATACCCGTCTCATGATCTCCCCCGACGACGCGAACGAAGTATATTTTCCCTCCAACGAGATCTGGTACACACTCGACGGCGGCAGAACGGTCTATCAGACTTACTGGGCTGGAGACAACCACACGATGTGGGCCGACCCGACGAACGCGAACCGCATGATGATCGGTAGCGATATCGGACTGTTCATTTCAACTACCCACGGCAAGACATGGCACCACATCGTACTCCCTATCGGACAGATGTACCATGTCGCGGTCGACAACCGGGTACCGTATTACCTTTACGGGAACATGCAGGATGACGAGTCTGTTCGAGGGCCGAGCAACACGAGGACGTACGGCGGAATTCCGTCGAGCGACTGGAGCACGACAGCAGGCTGCGAATCAGGGTTCTCTTATCCAGACCCCGTTAACGATAATATCGTCTGGGGAAACTGCTACGCCGGTGAGGTCGACAGGTTCAATCTCAAGACGGGTCAGACGCGTTCGGTTAGTCCGTGGCCGAGCAAATCACTAGATTCACCGGCAGGCGTGCTGAAGTACAGATGGAACTGGACAATGCCCCTCGTCATCGACCCGCTGCATCATAACACCGTCTACGTCGGGAGCCAGTATGTCCACCGGACGACGGACGCCGGACAAAGCTGGCAAATCATCAGCCCTGACCTCACGCTGGACGACCACAGCCACATGGGCAGTTCGGGCGGGCTTACTCCTGACAACCTCGGCGTCGAGTATTGGGGAACACTCACGGCGTTGACCGTATCGCCAATCAAGGAAGGAGTCATCTGGACGGGATCGAACGACGGCCTGGTCCATGTTACCACGGACGGCGGGAAGAACTGGATAAATGTAACTCATAACATTCCCGATCTTCCGAGATACGGAACGGTAAGCCATATCGAAGCATCCACTTTTAATGCGGGCACTGCCTACATCAACTTCAACTTCCACCAAATGGATAACCGCGATCCATACATCTATATGACGACGGATTTCGGCAAGACGTGGAAATTCATCAGCGGAGACATTCCGAAGAGCGTCTTTAGCTACGTGCATGTAGTGATAGAAGATCCCTTCCGGCAGGGGATGCTGTTCGCAGGAACCGAAAACGCCATTTACATGTCATACGATTACGGGACGCACTGGATCCCGATAAACACAAACCTTCCGCACGCGCCAGTATCATGGATGGCTATTCAGAAACATTTTCACGATCTGGTCCTTGCAACGAAGGGGCGCGGATTCTGGATACTCGACGATATAAAGCCTCTGGAGCAGCTCACTCCGGATGTGCTTAATTCATCCGAATACCTTTTCAAGACTCGGCCGGCGTATCGATTTCGCCGCATTAGCGTTCCGAGAGAGGTACCCGACGACGCTTCGATGGGACAAAACCCGCCTTACGGAGCGGACATCAATTATTATTTGAAGACAATCCCGAAGGGAAATGTCAAGATCACCATACTTGATTCCGCGGGGAAGGTCGTACGCACGCTCCAAGGGACCAAGGAAGCGGGAATAAACCGCGTCTACTGGAACCTGCGTTATCCGGGTGTGAAGACGGTGAAGCTGAGAACCACGCCTCCGGCATACCCTCAGATATGGAGCGACCAGAGATTCATCGGAAAGACGACCCGGCCGATCTACCACTGGGGAGTCAGTCCAACGCTCTTGGGCGCGCTCGCCGATCCAGGTGAATACACCGTCGAGCTGACGGTCAACGGAAAGACTTTGAAGGAACCGCTCACCGTCATCAAAGACCCGCACTCATCTGGAACTCTCGCGGACGTAAAAGCCAGCGTAAAGCTGTGGCGCGCGATAGACGCGGATGTCGATACTGTAGTTGGAATGATCAATTCGATCGAAAGGGTTCGCAAGCAAATTGAGGACATGCCAGTATATATACATGGCTTGCCGGACGCGTCGTCAATCATGGAATCATCAAAGTCTCTAGATCAGAAGATCCAAAAAGTTGAGGACCAATTATTTCAGAAATATCTCGCCGCCGATGACGAGAAGACTTATGCCGCTCCTATGAA